>JAHDCB010000151.1 GCA_020630035.1 Gammaproteobacteria bacterium | reverse complement strand
TACTCAATACGAATATGATAGTTTTGGTCGTCAGAGCAAAGAAATCCGGCCTGACAGCAAACAAACGAGTTACACCTATGATAATGCCAACTTGTTAGTGCGTATAGATCGTTACGATGGCAAACGAATCAGTTTGAGCTATGATGCAGCGCAGCGTTTAACCCGTACAGATATTCAAGGTGAGGCAACGAGTTATACGTATGATGCCAGGGGTGATCGCACCAGCCTGAGTAATGCAACTGCAACGATTCGTTATACTTATGATGCGGATGGTCAGTTGATTCAGGAAGATCAGAACGGGATCACAATTCATCGTACTTATAATCAGGACGGAGCACTGACACAACTGCGCTATCCGGGTAAGACATTAGATTACAGACGTGATGCATTAAACGCCCTGGCCAACCTGAGTGATGGAACGGATACGTTTGATTTCACTTACGATAATAACAATATACTGACCTCAGTTGGATTGCCGAACGGGCTCAGCGAACAATATACTTATGACAAGGCATACCGTCTGAATAAGATAGTGACCGGTGCGACAACATTAGATTATACGCACGATAAGACCGGCCTGATTACCAGCAAGACACGCAATGGTGAACGTATTGACTATACCTATGATGCAATTACACGCCTGACTCAGGCAGGTGCGACAAGCTACACCTATGACACAGCAGGTAACCACCTGGGTGATGGTGCGCAATATCAGACAGAAACAAATCAGCTATCAGCAAATACAGACTATGCCTTCGTGTATGATGCTGCCGGGAACCTGACACAGAAGAAGCGTAAAGATGGCACAGAAACCACTGACTATACGTTTAATCACCGCAACCAGTTGTTGCAAGTGGTTACTCGGGATCAGGCAGGAGCTATCACCCAAAGCCTAACATTCACTTATGATCCTCTGGGAAGACGTTACAGAAAAAAAGTAGGTGATGTCCTGCAACGATATGTTTATGCCGGGTCAGCTATTATAGCCATACTGGATGCGAATGGACAGACGGTATCTGCTATCACACACGCCGAAAGCATAGATACCCCCTTATCAATCAGTACCGAAACAGATACATATTATTATCATAGAAACCATCAAAATTCTATAGTATCGCTCACTGACGCTGCATCTGATGTCAAAGAAAGCTTGCAATACACTGCATACGGGATAACTCAGAAAAACACTATTGCAGATACAGGCAATCCTTATGCTTACACAGGCAGAGAACTTGATGCGGATAATCTGCACTATTATCGGGCCAGATATTATGACCCTGCATTACGAAGATTCATCAACGAAGATCCAATTGGATTAAATTCAGGTGATTATAATTTTTATCGCTATGTTCTGAATGATCCGGTCAACAACATAGATCCATACGGCGAGCACCCTGTTCTTATACTTTGGCTTCTTATTGAAGCTGGTTTATCAATATATGATGCTTATGATACACTAAATACTGTGTTTGACCCTTGTTCATCTGCTGCAGAAAAATTATTAGCTGGTGGTCTCTTTTTTGCTGGTGCCTTACTTCCTGGCGGTGGTTATGGTCAAATAGATAATATTGCAAAAGGCACAAAAAAGGGGGGCGACTTTTTTGAAGGAGCTAAATACACGGATAAAGTTAAAAAGCAAATGCAACAAGGGGACTTCCACTCTTTTCCTGAGAGTGTAACAGGCTTTCAAGATGCAGGAAAAGTAAGTAAGCTCAAAGGTGGTGACGGGGTAGTTCGAGATAAGCTTGAAATTCCAGGTGGATACCGTGGACGAGAAGGGAAGTTTGAGTTCATAAAAGAACCCGATGGCAGTATTAACCATCGGCTTTTCAAGCCAAATAGAAAATGACAATGGCTTGGTCAGAAGATATTGAAAAGATTCTTGGGATAGGAGTTTCCTTATCCAGTGTTGGTATTGATAACTGGGCATTAAATAAGATCCAGGCAATGCTCGCAATTGATGAATTTGAGAAACATAAAATACCGATTTTAGGTGGCGATGTTTATGAGATACTTGATGGTTATCCAGAAGCAAACTACGATAGCTGGTATTGCGATAAGAATGCTAATGAAACACTAGAAAACTTTGCTAAACGTAGTATTTGTTATGCTCGTGATTATATTGAGAGTTACAGTAATTCTAGCGGTCAAGAAGCATATTTCGTTTTTGTTACGCAGTAGGCTAATCAAAACCTTGATCCTAACAGTATTGTTATCAGGGAATTTACCGAGAAATGTCGCAACATTCAGATAGAGCAAGAAATTTGCAGCAAGTAATACGCAAGATGTTGATTAAAGACTGGGACCCGATTGGAGTCAGCGATATTCCGGAGGCCCTGGATGAATATGATGCGTATGTTCCGGAAATCTATAAGATGATTATTTCAAGAGCACCAAGGCATAAAATGTTTGAATATCTGTGGTGGCTTGAAACTGAGCACATGGGGCTTATTGGCGACAGGCAGCAAACGGATCTGTTTGCTGAAAGGCTGTGTGCCATTCATGAAGGCCGGGCTTGAATATCGTATGGTTTTGCGCTGTTTGTTATCCTGCCTGAGTGTTTTGCTGGTTCTGGCGGCATGTGATCAGCAGTCTGTACAGCGGTTTTATACCTGGCAGGGTATTGGCCCGGATAAATGGGCCTCTGTCTGGCTGATTCATCGTTATATTGATCCTGAGGCGCAGATTGCGTTTGTACCGGTTAATGGTCCGGCAGACACATCGGACAGCATAGCCTTTGATATCCCTGCTGCGAGATACCGACGTACTCAGGCGATTTCGGCCATTGCCAGTCTGATGCAGGCCTATCCGGGTGCTGACTCAGCAGGAGCACGCCAGGTGGCTCAGGTGATTCATGATATTGAGGTGATTGCGTGGGGAGAACGGGCTCATCCGCGTTCAGTGATTGCTGAAGGGGTATTCCGCGATCTGCAGCACCGTTATGGCAGAGACCAGGTGCCGCCAGCCTGTTATATGGCATTCTTTGATAATCTGGAGCGTGCGTTATTGCGGGATTCGGCGCAACAATCTGTCAGTCAGTTTCAACAGGCGCTGCAGCCGGATGCAGATTGTGCCAGCCGTGCAGTCGGGTTTGCGTTGGCTGCGGATGACAAGGCGTTGGTGCAGGAACTGCCGGTACGAGAGATACTGGACAGGTTGCAGGCCGGTAAGAAAGTCGTCTTTGTGGATGCCCGGGAGTCCAGTGAGTATTATGATTTTCGTATTCCGGGGGCGGTACATCTGCCGTTGCGAGCTGTGAATGCACGGGTTGCGGATCAGTTTGCAGATGCTGATCTGGTGGTGGCGTATTGTCTGAAGGATTTTCGTGGCTTTGAGGTGGCGAAGGCCCTGAAGCAACGAGCGGGTATTCAGCAGGCAGTGATTATGAACCCATATGGCATCCGGGGCTGGCAGGCATCGGGGCTACCTGTCACAGGCAGACGCGCCTTGTCGCAACAGGATGCCCAAGACCAGATGCAGGCCTGTATCGCCAATCCGGCAGTCTGTCTGTCTGCTCCTGATGGCACATAACAAGACCCTGACGATCGTGTTGCGTCAGGGTCTTTTTGTATTGTTGTTGTCTGTACCGCTGGTAGTCTGGTGGCTGGCAGTGGGTGATCCGTTGGTGTACTGGAGTCATCAGGTGCCACCGGGCCAGGCCTGGTATATTCTGAGCAAGTTGGTCGGTTTGTGCGCCTTCTGGGTGTTGTGGTTACATCTGATGTGGGTTTTGTTGCGCAGGACGCCTCTTGCTGTCTGGCTCCCGGACTGGCAGGTGCGGAGTCACCGCTGGCTGGGTTGGTGTATCGCAGGCCTGAGTCTGCTGCATGTCGTTCTGTTTGTGACGGCTGTCAGTCTGCGTCAGGGCGAGCTGGCCTATACGCTCCTGCTACCCGATTTTTCTGATTATTATCATAGCTTGCTCAGTTTCGGTGTGCTGGGACTCTGGTTGCTGCCTGTTGTGATCATCGCTGGTGTCAGGTTGCTGGCAGGCCGACAGAAACGATGGTTGCATCGGCTGGCATTGTTATTGTTTGTGTTGATCTTTGTGCATAGTATCGGGGTAGGGAGTGAAACCC
>JAHDCB010000150.1 GCA_020630035.1 Gammaproteobacteria bacterium | reverse complement strand
TATAGTCAAACTGCTTTACCATATCCTGGTTTTTTTCGCCTTTACCCAGTTCGTATTGATAGGCAGTTTGCAGGCCTAACGTGATGGCTGCTATTGCGGTTTCGTTTTCTGCTGCTGGTTTCTGATCAAAGCTATGCAGCAGTTTTACGGCTTCTGCCTGTAACCGGGCCAGATTGGTATTGGTGTTGCTATCGTAGTTTGTGGGCCACAGGCTCGCACAGCCTTGCAGGCAGAGCAGTAGCCATATCAGGTTGATCTGTCTGGGCAGACGGGACATAACAAGCGGTTTTGCCAGGTGCATGATGTTTTCCGGTATTGTGATATGAAAAATTATGAGGGATTATGCCAGAGTTAATGACGTTTCAGGAGCTCATCTTTACGTTACAGCGTTACTGGGCTGAACAGAACTGTGTGGTTGTTCAGCCGTATGATCAGCCGATGGGAGCTGGCACCTTTCATAGTGCGACCTTCTTGCGTGCGATTGGCCCGGAACCCTGGAGGAGTGCGTATGTGCAGCCGTCACGTCGCCCAACTGACGGGCGTTATGGTAACAACCCGAACCGGTTGCAACATTATTATCAGTTTCAGGTATTGCTGAAGCCATCGCCACCGGACATTCAGCAGTTGTATCTGGATTCGCTGGCGTTGCTCGGAATTGATAGCCTGACCCAGGACATCCGGTTTGTTGAGGATAACTGGGAGTCGCCGACGTTGGGTGCCTGGGGTCTGGGCTGGGAAGTCTGGCTGAATGGCATGGAAGTGACCCAGTTTACTTATTTTCAGCAAGTCGGTGGCCTTGCCTGTCACCCGGTCAGCGGTGAAATTACGTATGGGCTGGAACGTATTGCGATGTATCTGCAGGGGGTCGATTCGGTGTACGACCTGGTCTGGTCCCGGACGGAACAGGGTGTGGTGACGTATGGGGATGTGTTCCGGCAGAATGAAATTGAACAATCTACCTACAACTTCGAGCTGGCTGACGTGGCAGTTTTGCAGCAACAGTTCACCCAGTGTGAAGCTGCGGCACAGCAGCTGGTTACCGCAGATCTGCCACTGCCGGCATATGAACAGGTCTTGCAGGCCTCACATGCGTTTAATCTGCTGGATGCACGTCATGCGGTGTCAGTGACCGAACGGCAACGTTACATTCTGCGGGTGCGTACTCTGGCACGTGCGGTGGCGCAGGCCTATTACGCAGCGCGTGAGCGCTTGCAGTTTCCGTTACTGGCACAGACCGGAGCAGGGCATGACTGAGCAGGCAGACCTGTTATTTGAATTAGGTACCGAAGAACTACCACCGCTGGCCTTGCCTCGCTTGTCTGCGGCGTTGGTGGAACAGTTTGCAGCAGAGCTTGAGGCTGCGGGCATTGCGCATGGTGAACTGGTACCGTACGCAACCCCACGCCGCCTGGCGGTATTGGTACGTGCGGTGGCCCGGCAGCAGCCGGAGCGTCGTCAGCAACGGCGAGGCCCGGCCTGGTCGGCTGCCTATGATGCTGAGGGCAACCCGACCCGGGCAGCGTTGGGGTTTGCCCGGTCATGCGGTGTTACGTTGGACGAGCTGGATGAGTTGGAGACACCGCAGGGTCGCTGGTTGCAATATGCCCAGGTACAACCAGGCCAGGCGACGGTGGACCTGCTACCGGAGATGCTGCACCAGATATTGCGTCGCTTGCCGATTCCGAAGCGTATGCGCTGGGGTGCTAATGAATACAGCTTTGTCCGACCGGTGCATTGGTTGCTATTGTTGCATGGTCAGGATGTGGTGGATTGCACCTTATTTGGTGTACGTGCCGGACGTGAAACACGTGGCCACCGATTTCATCATCCGCAGCCGATCCGTCTTGCTGAGCCAGCGGCATATGCGTCTGCGCTGGAAAATCAGGGCCAGGTGCTGGCTGATTTTGCCGTACGACGGGCGCGTATTCAGGCGCAGGTGACAGCGGCAGCGGCAGAACTGGGGTTTGTGGCCGGGTCAGATGATGCTTTGCTGGATGAGATTACCGCACTGAATGAGTGGCCGATTGCGATTACCGGTCGTTTTGCTGCAGATTATCTGGCATTGCCGACCGAAGTGCTGGTAACCAGTATGCAGCAGCATCAAAAGTTTGTGCCGGTGTTTGATGCGCAGGGTGACTTGCAGCCGTATTTTATTGCGGTGGCGAACATTGCCAGCCGCGATCCGGAACAGGTACGCGCCGGGTATGAACGGGTGATGCGCCCCCGACTAGCTGATGCACAGTTTTTCTGGCAGCAGGATGGTGAGCGTCGTCTGGCTGATCATCAGTCTGCGTTACAGCAGGTGGTGTTTCAGGAACAACTGGGTACGCTGGCAGATAAGACTGAGCGTGTGGCGGTGCTGGCGCGACAGATTGCGGCGGCTATCGGTGGTGATGTTGCTCTGGCGGAACGAGCAGCGCATCTGAGTCGTTGCGACCTGATGTTACAGATGGTGCAGGAGTTTCCCAGTCTGCAAGGCGTGATGGGACGTTACCAGGCACTGCGGGATGACGAGCCGGCGGAGCTGGCGCAGGCACTGGCAGAATTTTATCAGCCACGTTTTGCCGGAGATACCTTGCCGCAGAGCCAGACAGGGGTGGCAATTGCACTGGCAGATCGTCTGGATACACTGGCCGGAATCTTCGGTATTGGTCAGGCGCCAACTGGCGATAAGGATCCGTTTGCATTGCGTCGTGCCGCCCTTGGAGTACTGCGTATTCTGCGTGAGCAGGCCTGGCCGGTGTCACTGGCAGAACTGATTCATGCTGCCTGGGAGCAACTCGCTGAGCGTCTGACAGAGCCAGACGTGGAACAACAGATGGCAGCATTTATGTTACAGCGGTTATACGGGCTGTATCAGGAAGCCGGGGTGAGTAAGCCGATGGTACAGGCTGTGGCTGCGGTGCAGCCTGTCACCCTGGCTGATTTCGAGCAGCGGGTACAGGCGATTCGGGTGTTTGCTCGTACACCGGAAGCCAGTTCGTTGGCAGCAGTGCATAAGCGCATTACTCAGGTACTGAAAAAGGCGGATATAGCTGCAGAAACTGTTATTGATGGGCGACGACTCACAGAACCTGCAGAATGTGAACTATTTGACCAGTTGCAACACACAGCACAGGTGCTGCAACCGCTGGCAGGTGATTATCGTGCGATGTTGTCGGTACTGGCGCAGTTACACACACCGGTGGATACCTTCTTTACGCAAGTGATGGTCATGACCGATGATCTGATGTTGCGACAGAACCGGCTGGCATTATTGCACCGAGCGGCGCAACTATTTTTGCAGGTGGCTGACCTGTCGGTATTGTCTGTGCTGGTGCGGGAGACGTGATGTCAGACTCACCGAATGTGGATGCGCGCGAGATTGAAAAATTTGCGCAACTGGCGAGCCGCTGGTGGGATCCAACCAGTGAATTTAAGCCACTGCATCAGATCAATCCGTTACGCCTGGGCTTTATTCAGGGTCAGGTACCACTGGCGGGGAAGCGGGTACTGGATGTCGGGTGTGGTGGTGGGCTGTTGTGTGAGGCGATGGCTGCGACCGGGGCACAGGTGACGGGCATTGATATGGCAGAGGCGTCACTCGGTGTGGCACGGCTGCATTTATTAGAGAGCGGACTGACAGTCGATTATCAGCAGACGACCGCAGAACAACTGGCCGCAGCACAGCCGGCCTCTTTTGAGGTCGTGACTTGCCTTGAAATGTTGGAACATGTGCCAGATCCGGCTGCTGTGGTACAGGCTTGTCACGATCTGGTACGACCTGGTGGACTAGTGTTTTTTTCCACCCTGAATCGCAACCTGAAGTCGTATCTGTTTGCGATTATCGGGGCGGAATATGTGCTCGGACTGTTGCCGAAGGGAACACATGATTATCAACAATTTATCCGTCCATCTGAACTGACACGCTGGTGCCGTGCCGCTGGATTGCAGCCGGTGCAGCAGACCGGGCTGTGCTACAACCCGTTCACCCAGTGCTATCGTCTGGATGCACAGGATATCGACGTGAATTATCTGTTGGCGATGCAGCGAGAGGAATAGTAATGGTGCTGACAATTCTGGTCGCGGCACTTCATGGTCGCTCGCGATAACCGGTGTCACAGATTTCGTCGTCGATGTGTGCAAAGGCTGCACGATTTGAAAATAGCCACGTGGG
>JAHDCB010000149.1 GCA_020630035.1 Gammaproteobacteria bacterium | reverse complement strand
ACTGATCGCTCTCAGGTCAAACAACAAACGAAAGTTATTTAAATCTCTATCATAAAAAGGGTCTTTATTATTCCACTCAATTTCAAGCGCAACACGATTTTTAAAACAATCAATTTTGTGAGTTGGTGTCTTCATACTATAGTCATCGACCATAACCTGTGTGGTGAACTCTTTTTCCTCCCAACCTCGCTGATAAAGATATGAGTCAATAAACCGGGAAATTTGTGATTTACTACCACCGGGTTCAGTAATCCATTTCTTATATAAACGAAACTCAGTGAGTACCGACATCATATCCTGCCACTCAGATGAAAAGTCTTGCTTCAGGATAGCACAAGCATGTTTCCATTCATGAATTTCATAATGTGCTCTGACAAAATGAGGGATAAGCGCAATACTCATACTATTGTGTACTCACCAAATCAGGTTTCACCGTGCCTCAGTCTTGCCACTGCTGCCGAACCAGCCAGCGATCTTACGGAACAGGCGACGTAGCGTGCGCCACAGCTTGGGCAGCAGCCAGATCACCAGCGCCAGGAAGGCCACTAATGCCAGCAAAAACCACCAGGGGTGCTGTAAGCCAGCCCACAACCCACCGATCACAGCAACATCTTCGCCGATAGAGGCTGCCCAGTTACTGAATGGCTCAGGTGAGGTGTTAATCAGTGCCCGGGCACTAGCCTTGGTGGTATGGCTGGCGGCAGTCACACTGCCACCGAGGATCAGCGCAACCAATTCCGTAGCCTGATAATCGACAATACCATTTACCGCACCAGCCGCCAGTAAGGCTCCGACCGGGATACGGATAAACGTATGTATCGCGTCCCAACTGGTATCCAGGCCCGGTATTTTATCAGCAAAAAACTCCACACAATACATGGCACCCGCCGCCAGCAATACTGCCGGATTGTGGATCACCTGTAGCTCTGGTGGCAGTTCTATGTGGCCAGCACCACTCATCCAACCCAGTACCAGAATGGTTGCATACAGGTTGATCCCCGCAGCCCAGGCGGCCCCCAGCATCAATGTGATCGCTTCTATCACTTCCATTCCGGTTCGCTCCCCGCATTCATGATGATCTGACCAGATTACCCGGCAAACGTCTGTTGTATTTTTTCCAGGCTGGTATGACGCACATCCTTACCTTTAACAAAATACAAAATATATTCACAAATATTGCAACACCGGTCACCGATACGCTCCAACGAACGAGCAGACCAGATAATATCCATCAACTTGGGTATCGCACGCGGATCTTCCATCATGTAGGTCATGCTTTCACGCATCAACCCTTCATATTCACGATCAATCCGCTCATCTTCCCGGGCAACCGCAATCGCTTGTTCGATATCCAGGTGCATAAAGGCCTGCAATGCGCGTTGTAGCATCGTGGCAACCTGGCGGCCCAGATGTTCTATTCGGTTATTCAGGTTTGGGCCGGAATGCTGCGAGGTCGTCCGGGCTGCCATACGGGCGATACGCTTGGCTTCATCCCCGATCCGCTCCAGATCGGCTGTGGTCTTGATCACGGCCAGCACCAGACGCAGATCGCTGGCAGTCGGATGACGCAGGGCTAAGATCCGGGTGCACTGTTCATCGATATCAACATCGTACGCATTTACCTGATAGTCTTGCGCAATTACTTCCTGCGCCTGATCTGGCGTGCCGGATTGCAGTGCATCTAAGGCACGTTGCAATTGCGTCGCCACCAGTTCGCCCATCTGCACGACCTGACCACGAATCTGATCCAGATCAGCATTAAACTGTTGCGAATAATGTTGTGTTATCTGTGTGGTTTCCATAACAAACTAATTTCAGCTCAATAGATAAACTGTGCCATCCGGGTCAACAGATGGTTCACCGTCTGATTCACCGCCAGCATCAGATGATCTGCCAGGCGTTCTAACGGATCGACCTGTGGGGTAAAGTCAATAACGTGGGGCTGCTGTATCACATCCCGGGCGACTGATTCAGTATTGCCAATCGCATCCGCCAGCCCCAGCTGAATACTACGTTGCCCGGACCAGACCAGGCCACTGAAGATATCCGGGTTATCACTCAGCCGGTCTCCACGCCCTGCCTGCACGGCCTGGATAAAGGTCTGGTGCAGATCGCTCAGCATCTGATCTGTATGCTGCCGCTCTGCTGCTGTGACCGGGCTGAACGGATCCAGCATACCCTTATAATCGCCAGCTGTGTACAGACGCCGCTCAACACCTATTTTTTCCATAGCACCGGTAAAACCAAAGCTGTCCAGACGTACGCCGATGGAACCGACAATACTCGATTCATTCACATAAATACGTTCGGCTGCCGCAGCAACATAGTAGGCACCCGAGGCACAGATGTCATCCACTACCGCATATAATGGCGTGTTCGGATACTGCTGGCGCAGACGGACTATCGCCTTGTACATGTGGCTGGACTGGACTGGCAATCCACCCGGACTGTTAATCCGCAAAATAATCGCTTGTGTTCCGGGATGTGCAAAAGCTTCGCGTAACCCTTCGACAATCCGATCAGCTTCTATACCGTCCGTATCACTGATTACACCCTGCAACCTGACCAGGGCGGTATGCTCGCTGCTCAGATCGGCATGATCCAGCCCGGGCTGACTCAGAAACACGAACCAGATGACTGCTGTCAGCCAGCTCAGTGTGAACAGCTTAAAGAAGATTCCCCAGTAACGGCTGCGACGTTTTTCACGTAATGATTCAGTCGCTAATTTTTCGACTAGCTGGCGTTCCCAGCCGGGCGGTACAGATGTTGACATATGGGTGAGGAAAATAAATGAGTATGAGACCACCAGAACCGAACCACAAGGTGATCGTTGGTTTATCCGGCGGCGTAGATTCTTCTGTAGCAGCGCTGCGGTTGCTGGAGGCCGGCTGGCAGGTCGAAGGCTTGTTTATGAAAAACTGGGAAGAAGACGATACCACGACCTATTGTGCGGCAACAGCAGATTTGTCTGATGCTCAAGCTGTGGCCGATACACTCGGCATCCGGTTACATACTGTCAATTTCGCGACCGAATACTGGGACCAGGTATTTGAGCATTTTCTGGCAGAATACCAGGCAGGCCGCACGCCTAACCCAGACATTCTGTGTAATCGCGAGATCAAGTTTAAGGCCTTTCTGGACTATGCCCGCGCATTAGGGGCGGATTATATCGCAACCGGACACTATGCCGGGCTGAATCACACGCCAACAGATTCGTTTGAGCTATGTTGTGCACTGGATCAGCATAAGGATCAAACTTATTTTTTACACCTGCTGCATCAGCATGCCTTGCGTTACACCCTGTTTCCGTTGCAATCGATCACTAAACCACAGGTACGGGCATTGGCAGCTCAGGCAGGCTTTGCCAATGCACGCAAAAAAGACAGTACCGGCATTTGTTTTATTGGCGAACGCCGTTTTCGCGATTTTCTGGCTCATTATCTGCCAAACCAGCCCGGTGAAATTGTCACCACTCACGGTGAGGTTCTCGGCACCCATCAGGGGGCCTGGTACTATACCATCGGGCAACGCGAGGGATTGGGAATCGGCGGTCAGGCAAAATATGGTGCAGCACCCTGGTTTGTTGCCGCAAAAGACGTTGCACAGAATCAATTGATTGTGGTGCAGGGTCACGATCATCCACGCCTGTTCAGACGATCTCTGGTCGCACACCCGATGCACTGGATCGCCGGATCGCCCCCAGCGGATACATTTCAGTGTCTGGCGCGCTGCCGCCACCGCCAACCACTACAGGCTTGTACCGTAACCCTGAGCCAGGAAGATATAACAACCGCAGAGGTCGCATTCGACCAGCCACAGCGCGCCGTGACACCAGGACAAGCGGTAGTGTTTTATACCGGACAGATCTGTCTGGGTGGCGGAACGATTCAGTAGCGCCACCCCGGATTTTTTTGCGCATTCCACGCAGCTTCTCTATAATCCTGCGCCAGCCAGTCCCGGCCACTGTAGCTCAGTCGGTAGAGCAACTGATTCGTAATCAGTAGGTCAGCGGTTCAATTCCGCTCAGTGGCTCCAAAGTACTACTGACGCAATGTTTTGCAACGTGCTCGCCAAGTGGCGGTTGCTGGGTTGCTGAGGGTGCAATTCAAACTGATGTGGCGTAATAGCTGGGGCACATAAAATTCGTTTCGGCGTTAC
>JAHDCB010000148.1:3184-4159 GCA_020630035.1 Gammaproteobacteria bacterium | reverse complement strand
TCCCAGCCTTTCACGCTGGTCACAGGGGTTCGACTCCCCTACGGGACGCCATTCACAAAAAACCCCGCTTTCCGGTTGGAAAGCGGGGTTTTTTTATGCCTGCTCAATAGAGGCCAGCACCATCTGCAAGGCCTCCACCCAATAACGACAGGTCGATTGTTTCATCTTCCAGGATGCCTTATTCGCAATCAGGCGCGCACTGATATCGCAGACATGCTCCAGCGGCACTAACCCATTCGCCTGCAAGGTTTTACCGGACTCGACCAGATCCACAATAACATCAGCCAACCCGACCATCGGTGCCAGCTCCATAGAACCATACAATTTGATCAGGTTGATCTGCTGACCACGCGCCTGAAAAAAGGCCTGGCTGGTGCGGACGTATTTGCTGGCAACGCGCAATCGCTGAGTGTGGGTATCCGTATCCGGATAACCTGCTACCCACAACTGACATCTGGCAATCTGTAAGTCCAGCGGCTCATACAAATTTGCCCCACCATGTTCCAGCAAGGTATCTTTGCCAGTGATACCGAAGTCTGCGACTCCCCATTGGACATAAGTCGGCACATCGGTCGCCCGGATCAACAATAATCTGACCTGTGCCTGACTGGTTTCAATAATCAGTTTACGGGTCTGATCCATATCCACCAATGGCCAAATACCGACCTGTGCCAGTAATGGCAAGGTATCCCGTAATAAGCGGCCCTTCGCCACTGCAATCGTAATCGGCTGTTGCTGTGTCATGCTGCCTAACCCGGCACGCGGCGGATGCTGGCACCCAGCCCCTGCAATTTTTCTTCAATATTCTGATACCCCCGATCAACGTGGTAAATACGATTGACGGTGGTCTCACCTTGTGCTGCCAGGCCTGCCAGAATCAGACTGGCAGACGCCCGCAAATCAGTTGCCATGATCGGTGCGCCGGTCAATTGCGGGACACCGGTACAAATCGCCGTATTACCTTCCAGCCGGATA
>JAHDCB010000148.1:0-3174 GCA_020630035.1 Gammaproteobacteria bacterium | reverse complement strand
CAGACTGGCAGACGCCCGCAGTTGCCATGATCGGTGCGCCGTTGCGGGACACCGGTACAAATCGCCGTATTACCTTCCAGCCGGATATCCGCACCCATCCGTTGTAGTTCTTGCACATGCATAAAACGGTTCTCGAACACCGTTTCAGTAATCACACCGACTCCATTGGCAAGCGTATTTAATGCAGTAAACTGCGCCTGCATATCAGTAGGAAACGCCGGATACGGTGCTGTATGAATATCCACCGCAGTTGATCTTTTCCCTGCCATATCCAGGGTAATCCAGTCGTCACCGGTAGCAATGCTGGCACCTGCCTGACGCAGCTTTTGCAGCACCGCATCCAGTAATGTCGGGTCGGTATCCCGCACCCGAATATTACCCCGGGTAATCGCTGCCGCAACCAGATAGGTACCTGTTTCAATCCGGTCCGGTAACACCCGATATTGCACCCCTTGTAAGCGTTCCACGCCTTCAATCCGCAATGTGGTCGTGCCCGCACCGGTAATACGCGCACCCATCGCATTCAGACAATTCGCCAGATCCACAACTTCAGGCTCACACGCCGCATTTTCGATAACTGTTGTGCCCTGCGCTAGGGTTGCTGCCATCATCAGGTTTTCCGTACCTGTGACCGTCACCAGATCCAGACTCAGGCGCGCACCTTGCAACCGCTGCGCTTTGGCATGGATATAACCGTTGGTAACATGAATATCCGCGCCCATGGCACGTAAACCATCCAGGTGCAGATCAACCGGGCGTGAACCGATCGCACAACCACCAGGTAGCGAGACTTCAGCCTGGCCATACCGCGCCAATAGTGGGCCAAGTACCAGAATAGAAGCACGCATCGTACGCACCAGATCGTAGGGCGCCACCGTGTGACTCAACTGGCTGGCATCTGCTTCAACGCGCATCCTGTCATCCACCATCAACTGCACACCCATCTGACCGAGCAGCTCCATGGTTGTGGTAATATCGTGCAGATGCGGAATATTACTCACCAGCATCGGTGTATCCGCTAACAGGGTCGCTGCCAGAATTGGCAAGGCCGCATTTTTTGCGCCTGATATGCGGACATCACCACAAAGTGCTGTACCGCCGTTAATAATCAGCTTATCCAAATCTTTTTCACCAGACGAGGGTTAAACATGCCAGGCACTTTGTCTGTTCAGGCGCCGGCCCTGCAACAACTGGAAACACAAGTCAGTCATCTGATACAGGCGTATCAGGATCTGCAACAAGCTCACACGAGATTGCAACACCAGTATCAGCAGATCAGCCAACAACTTACCACTGCAGAACACCAGCGGCAGCAGGCTTGTCAGCAGTTGGATGCTGTTCTGGCGCAACTCGTTGCACTTGAGGAAACCACATGAGCCAGCGGGATTCTGTTGTCATCCAGTTGCTGGGTCGCGAATACCGGATCGCCAGCCAGCCAGATGAAGTGAACATGCTGCATCAATCAGCGAACTTATTGCAACAACGTATGCAGACCATTGAGGCCTCCGGCAAGGTCACCGGAACGGAACGCATCGCCGTCATGGCTGCTCTGAATCTGGCCCATGAGCTGTTGCAGGCGCAGACATTATCATCGGCCGATGAACGTATCCAGGCCCTGAACACAAACGTCACGAATGCCTTAAACCACACACTGTAGCCAATAATCGCACTTTACTGTATATCAATCAACTTCAACTACAGCCTGAAACAACTCATATTTATCTTTCATACTCAAGTTACACTTTCTATCCATTCATCCTGGAGCCCAAGCCCAACGAAATAAATGCCACAGACACCCATGTCGGTATCAGCGTTACCCAAGTAAGCACCACCGGTGCTGCAAGACTCACGACCTCTTTTCGTGTTCATATCTTGCCATGATGGGAAACCTTCGACCTCGATTGATGACCTGAAGAACAAATGTCATTCCGCACACAGCGAAGCTTAGTCGCAAAACTTATCTGACCTGACACCAACTCTATCTGTAGTGGTCTAATAATCTCGTTTGACCTCAAACTACGAATTCCAAAACTTCGCGAAGAATAACGCAGTATCACTCTAAAGGTAGCCACGAGGCGGTTGTACCACCTCACTCAATGATCGCTATCCAGCCAACTCCATGAACGTCTACAGCCTGGATGGCCGCAGTCGAGCCCCCACAGATGGGTTTATGGCGTACCTCGGAGAACCTGGTCCGGATAACATTGACACTGAAGTTCACACCGTAAGCCCTATGCATCTGAATTAAAGCCATTTAAAGCAGTTTGTGCGCAACTTCAGTTTCATACGAAACTTTAACATTTTCTGATCTTTACAGGAAATCCTTGGTATTGCGTGTTACCTTCAAATAACTGAGCACAAACCATTGACCTTAAACAGAGGCTCCCTACATCACTTACTTCACAGTGTTCGGAGCGAGGACGGGTGTTTACATGATACAAAACATACAGCTCTTAAAAGAATTCGGAATATTTCAAGAATACTCAAATTCTGGGGTGAAAGATTTTGGCAGATTTAATCTGTTTTATGGTTGGAATGGAAGTGGAAAATCCACACTTTCAAATTTATTTCGTTGCCTCGAAAATAAGAATAAACCAAGCAACTTTCCTTCTTCTAGCTTCACGATAAACATTATTAACAGCACTCCGATTACACAATCAAATATTTCCGAATCTAACCTAAATATCTACACTTTTAATCATGATTTTATAGACGAAAATATCACATGGAACGGTGTTGTAAAAAGCATTTTACTTGTAGATAAAACCAAAATTGAAGAACGCAAAAGACTGGAAGAGCTAAAAAAGGAACAAAAAACTGACTCTACAGCATATAGCGAAGAAACAGAAGAAATTAAAAAACTTGAAACCTCTGTCTCAAAATTTGGAACTAACAGTGCAAAAGAAATAAAAATAAGCCTACGGTCAATTGATACAACTGACCGATATTATATGAACTACGATAAGCGCAAGTTCGAGGCGTTTATAGAAGCAAATCCTGAAGCCGCGAAGATAGATACCTCACTTCTTGATGAAGATAAAATAATTGAGCTAACCAATGCCGCCAGGCCTGATCAAAAGAACCATATTGACTTCACTGAACAAAACTTAAGCCAAAATAATTTCACCAAAGTGAAAGAGTGCCTTGATGACCTCCTTAATACCAGTGCAATTA
>JAHDCB010000147.1 GCA_020630035.1 Gammaproteobacteria bacterium | reverse complement strand
AGGGTCAGGGCTCTCACTTGTTCGGGCGAGCCGGGTGTCATTACTTCCAACGGCGGGCAAACCCGCTGGTCTGTCCCGCGCTAGTTGGTGGCAAAACACATGAACAAACCGGCACCACCGGTTTTTGCAAGGTCCTCCTGCGAACAGCCACGTGAGTTATGCGCAGCATTCCAGGAGACGTTGCCACCACCGTGCCGGTCGTGATGACCGACAGTGGCACTGCCCTCACCGGAGCTAGTCCAGTTGCTGCAGGTGCGATCTTCGGTTTCGCGCGGGAAATAAGCAGTACCATCCGACATCGTTCCCGTCAGAATGTCATGCACGTTCGGCTTGTCACCCCGACCATTCACCAGACTGCCTGACTCATCCAGCGCTGTAGACTTAAAAATATTCGGATTGATATGCAGTTGATCGAGGTTCTCGGCAATGAGCACACCTTTGGCGTTGTGCCAGGGCCCTGCGCCGATGCGATCCCGGGCAGACACCCCACGCTTGCCTTCTTCCTGTGTGCTCAGATAGGCCGCCCAGTTTTTGCCGGTAACCCCGGCCGCCTCGGCCAGCTTTGCACAGTGAGCATCGGCCCCTTCCAGACCACCCAGATCCGCACCCTTACCAGAGCCGACACTGGTGACGAAAAAACTCATCGATGTGTCCTGCGCAATGGTGGCGCCCGCACCCAGTAATGCGGCTACGCCAGCGACCATAATCACGGCTTTGTTCATGATAATATTCCCAGAGTTAACAGATAAAAAGAAGCAGACTAGCTGCTGTCCGAACCAATTGTGCGGCGTTCAGACTAATACTCAACCGCTTGGCAGCCACCGCTTCATCGATGCCGTCCAATCAATCAACCTGTCATTCAGGTGTGTGTTAATACCGTTTAGATTCAATCATTTGCCAACCCCACTCCATTCAAGAAGCATGAAATAATTTCGTGAAAAGCACGCAGCCACTACGCGAAGAGATTCTAATTGGCGTGATTGCACTGGCCATTGCCTGTGTCCTCGCGGCCAATCAGGTGACTGGCGGCGGCGTGGCTGGTTGGCTGCGCAGCTACGCCTACTGGATACCCAGGATTGCCATGGAGGCCGCCTTGTTTTTCATGGCACTGGTGGCCATCGAAAAATACGCATCCAATCGTTTGTCGAACATGGGAATCGCCGCACTGGCCTTTCTGATCAGCCTGGTGCCGTTTACCCTGGCCATCACCAGTTTCGACTTGATCGTCGGGCTTCCGGAGCTTGGAATTAACACCTCAGAGGGGCAGCCGAATGCCAGCCTTGCGGCCTTTGCAAAAGAGCTGTTCTACCTGTTCGACAATCACCTGGCACTTTGCATTGCACTGCTCTTACCCGGCTACCTGCGACGCAAACAAAACCCCCGGCCAGATGACAATACCGCACCGGCTCTGGTAACAAATGACACTGCCGCCCCGTCCTTTATAGACTCCATAGACCCGCCTCTGGATGGCAGAATCACCTGGGTAGAGGCGCAGGAGCACTATGTACGCATTACCACCACAACAGAGCGTCGCATGGTGCTGCACAGGTTTACTGATGCCATTAGAGATCTGCCTGCGGCCTCGGGTATGCAGGTGCATCGTTCGCACTGGGTCGCTTTTACAGACATTAAAGCCCTGATCCGCGATGGCCAGAAAACAAAACTGCTGCTCAAATCTGGTGACTACGTACCAGTGAGCCGGTCCTACCGGCAGCAGGCCGAACAGAAATTCCAGTCACTCAATGGAAAACAAAACAGCTGACAACCACATTAAGCAGTGCAGAAGCACACTCACCAGAATACCCCTGAGAGATGCGCTATTCCCGATCAGAATCACCCCGGGAATGTGCAGACTACGCCGCACCGGCAAAAGCGCAGCAAACACCCGGGCCGGACTCCCGAACAGCCACCACAATGTTGCAGCCTACTTCCTGACAACAATCGTATTCGCGAATTTATCGCCAAGCCGCTGATGGTTTTTACCAAAGATGACGACCGCATCAATTAACCCCAGCAGCGGCGAAAACGCATTGCGAAGAAATGATTGAATTATCGTGCAGGGCTTACCGGTAGATTTAGACACCACATGAAAACCGAACGGCTTCTTACCCAGACTTTGCCCGCCGGGCAGTGCATCTGCAAAAACAAAGTAACACACCGGTACTGCAATTTTTACAAAGCCGGTAATCGGGTTATCCCATCCGACGATATTAAAAACAAAGACAAACAAAAAAAACAAACCAACCGCCACAGCCCCATCCAGAAACTGCCCCTGAACACGTTTGGCCGGGTGAGCCAGATCCATCGATCTATAATCAAACTCTGATGACATATGTCGCTACCTTCCACTACCCTACTTCAAAATACGGTCCGCGACAGCATACGCATATAACGGCATCAACTCAATCAGCCACAACACCAGCACTCAGCCAGGGTCTAATTTGCCCTGCAGGCAATGCCTGTTTAACAACAGCTTAAAGACACTACAACTGACCACGCCGGGTAATCTCCCCGCACACCCTGCTGAATATTACACTTTCAATAGTGTATTAATGCGTCATTGCATAAACCACAATATTAATACCCAGTTTAACCGCATAGGTCGAAAAGTAAGCCGGGTATTGCGGATGGTCCGCCCACTCCCACGCATCACCCAGATCGGTATTCCAGTTAATCAGCACCATTAAGCGGTCATTATCGTCGTAGATTCCCTGCACATACGCCTGAACGCCATCATCTTCATGAGTAATACCACTATTCTCAAAAGCAATTCCATTGCGAAAATTCGGTACCTGCTGAATTTCTTCAATATCGTAGACAACACTGAATATCTGATGCGTTAGCGGAATATCTTCAATTTTCCGCCCGGGAAACACAAGCTGCATCTGATCCAAAAGATTCTCCAGAGCCCAGGTCCCCCAGAAATCATCAATAAACAAAAAGCCGCCCGACAGCAGGTATTCACGCAACGCCTCGGCTTCTGGCTCTTCGAGTTGCATCGCACCGACTTCAAGCGCATAGATCAAAGGGTATTCACGCAGCTTCGGATCAGTGAGCTTCACAGCATTTTCATCAGGCGATGAATCAACAATACTCAGTCTGTTCAGTGCAAACAGAAAATGCCGATCCGCCTTCGGATAGTCTATAGACCAGCTGCCACCGGATTCATCCCCAATACCGAAGTCATCACTGTATATACCGCGGGTAAAATAAAACTCATACGACGGCGATGATGATGCCAGCATCACAGACGGAAATATCAGAAAGACAAGTGCCCCGACAAGCAGATGTATGTAGCGCTTCAACCTGCCACCTGTCAGCCGATCTACGTTGGGTAACCAGGCAGCACTATTGCGGAACGAGGGTAATATCCCAACGCCCGTACATCATTTTTTCACCGTCTATATTGCCTTCTTCAAGAAAAATAGAGTTTGGATTATCCGGGTTAGCCTTCGGGTCATCTTTAAAATAAAACTCGGTGTCTAAATACACATAACCCGGGTGACTGACATACACATGAACATGACTCAGGCGATGACTGTTCCCAGGAATAACTGATCCAAACTGATAAACCCCACGCTGATTGGTGACCACCTCACCCTGGTGGTAACTCCAGTCCTCTCCGTCACCGTCCGCATGCCTGAAACGAATAGTAACGTTGGGAAGCGGCTGGCCATCCTTACCAAACACACGACCCCGAATGCGCATGCGCTGACCACTGTCGCCCGGACTCCAGAGTTCCAGCATACCCGGCCTGGCAGGCTTGACCTCACCCTCCTGCTCAGCCTGTGCAAACAGAGAACCAGAGAAAATTAGAATAGAAAGCGAAATTCCGGCTAAACCGGCCATCCATGGATGTGTAGACATCATGCCAACCTCTAACAGTTATCTGTAGTAGTGGCGATTAAATTTATCTGCTCTAACGTGTAATTGCAATTAGGCGGGGAAGATGAGGCTGCCAAAGCCAGGCAGACTGTTGAACAATAGGAAATTCCCTAAGGCAAGGCAACTCGACTGCTGGGTAGTCTCCTAACTGTATTTATATACAAATTTCATATAGGGCAGTTATTTGATTTTGTTGTTATGGGACAGGATGTCCTGTTTTACACATCTGTGGTAATCTCATGATGTCATAAGCGACTGTATAATTTGGCATTATGTTTTTTAATACGAAGTACGGAATT
>JAHDCB010000146.1:1179-4199 GCA_020630035.1 Gammaproteobacteria bacterium | reverse complement strand
GGGTCAGGGTAACTTACCCCTTCGTGTGGTACGAGATTATTAGACCACTACAGTCGGCAGAAACAAGCGACGTAATACCTCCATCATGCAGGCTGACTATAAAATGCCTTACGTTAATATTCGGGTCACCAAGGAATCTGTCTCCCGCCAGCAAAAAAAAGAACTGATTGCCGGGGCGACGCAATTATTGGTTGATGTGCTGGGAAAAAATCCGGCCACGACGATTGTGGTGATTGACGAAGTCGATACCGATAACTGGGGTATTGGCTATGATCAGGTGACTGAATTACGTCAGCAGCCGGGCTGAACATCCCCTAAGTAACGTCGTAGGCCAGGTTAGGCCCCAGCCATTTTTCTATCTCGGCTGTGGCAACGCTCTTACGGCGGGCATAATCCTCTACCTGGTCTTTGTTGATCTTACCAATGGCAAAATAACGCGCAGCAGGATGTGCAAAATATAAGCCACTGACTGCAGCAGTGGGTACCATCGCCTTAGATTCAGTCAGCCAGATGCCGGTTTGTTGTTCCGCATCCAGTAAATCCCACAAAATATCTTTTTCCGTGTGGTCCGGTGAGGCCGGATAACCCATCGCCGGACGAATACCCTGATATTGCTCCGAGATCAACTCAGCATTCGTATAATCTTCATCTGCAGCATAGCCCCATAGAGAGGTGCGCACCTGCTGATGCAACCATTCAGTCAGCGCTTCCGCCAGCCGGTCAGCCAGCGCCTTCAGCATGATGCTCTGATAATCATCATGCTCTGCCTCAAACTCAGCCAGTTTGGTGTCAATACCGCTACCTGCGGTACAGGCAAAGCCGCCGATATAGTCAGCGATGCCGGTATCCTGTGGTGCAATATAGTCTGCCAGCGATTCGTTATATCTGCCGGCTGGTTGTTTACCCTGCTTGCGCAGATTGTGTAACACTATCCGGATAGTGCTGCGACTGTCGTCGGTATAGACCAGGATATCGTCACCCATCGCATTTGCCGAGAACAGACCGACTACCGCGCTGGCCTGTAACCACTGTTCTGCGATGATCTGTTGCAGCATCGCTTGTGCATCGGCATATAACTTCCGGGCTTCCTCGCCTTTGTCTGCATCCTGCAGAATGTTGGGGTAACGGCCTTTCAATTGCCAGGCGTGGAAAAAGAAGGTCCAGTCAATGTAGGGCACAATTTCCGTCAGGTCTATGTCTTTGATGGTTGTGATCCCTGGTTGCCTGGGAGGGATAACAGAGGTTTCCGCCCAGTTAATCGGCGTGCGGTTTGCCTGGGCTTCAGCTAGCGGGATATTGTTCTTCGCTTCGTTTTTACTGGCACGGCGGAGACGCACCTGCTCATACTCAGCGGCTGTTTCAGCCAGAAAGGCTGGCTTATGCTCAGATGACAACAGATTGCTGGCGACACCAACGGCACGTGAGGCGTCGGCGACATACACAGCACCATGCGCATAGTGGGGTTCGATCTTTACCGCAGTGTGCGCCTTGGAAGTCGTCGCACCACCAATCAATAACGGAAGATCAAAGCCCTGGCGGGTCATTTCCTTCGCGATATGCACCATCTCATCCAGAGATGGGGTGATCAGGCCGGAAAGCCCGATGATATCCACCTGTTCCTGGCGCGCAGTCTGCAGAATCTTTTCTGCCGGAACCATCACGCCCAGATCAATCACTTCATAATTGTTACATTGCAGCACTACGCCGACGATATTCTTACCAATATCATGCACATCACCCTTCACTGTGGCTAACAAGATCTTACCGTTTGATTTTCCGGCACTCCCGGCCTTTTCGGCCTCCAGGTAGGGTTCCAGATAGGCCACCGCCTTTTTCATCACCCGGGCAGACTTCACCACCTGCGGCAGAAACATCTTGCCCTCACCGAACAGATCGCCGACCACATTCATGCCATCCATCAGCGGCCCTTCGATCACGTGCAGCGGTCGTTCGACCGATTGCCGGGCTTCTTCGGTATCTGCCTCGATGAATTCGGTGATACCCTTCACCAGGGCATGTTCCAACCGTTGTTTAACCGGCAAATCGCGCCAGGCTTGGGTATCTTCTTTTTGTGCTGATTGGCCTTTGCCGGCATAGTCTGGTGCCAGCTCCACCAGGCGTTCACCTGCGTCCGGATCGTGATTCAGTACGACAGCCTCAACTGCCTCCCGTAGCGGCCCTGGCAGGTCATCGTATACTGCCAGTTGCCCGGCATTCACAATGCCCATATCCATGCCGGCACGAATCGCATGGTATAAAAAGACCGCATGGATCGCTTCGCGCACCGGGTTGTTGCCCCGGAATGAGAAGGAAACATTCGAGACACCGCCTGAAATCATCGCATGTGGCAGCGTTTGTTTAATCTCGCGTGTCGCCTCAATAAAGTCGACACCATAATTATTATGTTCTTCAATCCCGGTGGCGACCGCAAAGATATTCGGGTCAAAAATAATATCTTCAGCCGGATAATCCAGTTCATCGACTAGCAGCCGGTAGGCACGGGTACAGATTTCAATCTTGCGTGTTTGCGTATCTGCCTGACCGGTTTCGTCAAATGCCATCACGATAATTGCAGCACCATACTGACGACACAGCAGGGCCTGTTCACGGAACTTTGCTTCGCCTTCCTTCAGTGAAATTGAATTCACAATCGGCTTACCCTGACTGCAACGCAGCCCGGCCTCAATAATCGGCCATTTAGAGGAGTCGATCATCAACGGAACCCGGGCGATATCCGGCTCAGATGCAATCAGATTCAGAAACCGCACCATCGCGGCCTCACCATCCAGCATGCCTTCATCCATATTGACGTCGACGATCTGGGCACCATTCTCAACCTGAGCGCGACACACATCTAATGCGGCCTCATATTCTTCATTCAGAATCAGGCGCTTAAATTTTGCCGAGCCGGTCACATTTGCACGCTCGCCAATGTTCACGAACAGACTGTCTGCACTGATCGTCAGCGGCTCCAGGCCAGACAGGCGACATGCCTTCGACAGCACCGGTCGCTGGCGCGG
>JAHDCB010000146.1:0-1079 GCA_020630035.1 Gammaproteobacteria bacterium | reverse complement strand
GCATGTCGCACACTGTGATAAAACGCCTCAGTCGTCTGACCGGACAGGGTACGCCCGGATGCATCCGTGATGGTGCCGGAGATCATAATCGGCAGACGCGCCACCTCCGGGTGGGCAACAAAGTAGCGTTCAATCGCAAAGATTGCTGCCTTCGCATTCAACGTATCGAAGATGGTCTCAATCATCAGAATATCGGCACCACCCTGAACCAGAGAGTGGGTAGCCTCCTGATATTGTTCGACCAGCGCATCAAAGGTGATATTGCGAAAACCCGGGTCATTCACATCAGGTGAAATTGACAGGGTACGACTGGTCGGGCCCAGCACGCCAGCGACAAAACGCGGCTTATCTGGCGTGCTGTACTGATCACACGCCTCACGCGCCAATCGTGTCGCGGCCAGATTGATCTCCGGTACATACTCTTCCATGCCGTAATCAGACATGGACACCCGGGTGCCATTGAAGGTATTCGTTTCGATAATATCGCAGCCAGCTGCCAGATATTCTGCATGGATACCGCGAATGATCTCCGGCTGAGTGAGCACCAACAGGTCATTATTCCCCTTCAGATCCGACGGCCAGTCGGCGAAGCAGGTACCGCGATAGTCAGCTTCCTGCAATTGATGACGCTGAATCATGGTGCCCATGGCACCATCCAGAATCAGAATACGTTCCGCCATCAAGGCTTGTAAGCGATCTATCATAAAGATTACCTGAAAATTACCTGTTCGGGTGCCCCGTAGTAACGGGTTAAGCAGCCAGCGCCAGAGGTTCTATAGCTGCAATCTCGTTTGTCAGCTTTTGCTCCGCAACAGCCAGTTCGTATTGATTCTGCAGATTCATCCAGCTGTGAGCATCTGTACCAAAATAATGCGCCAGCCTTAAGGCCGTATCAGCAGTAATACCCCGCCTTGCGCGCACAATGTCATTGATGCGGGTTGGCGTCGTGCCAATGGCCCTGGCCAGGCTGTTACTGGACAAGCCAAGAGGCAACATAAATTCGTGTTGCAGAATTTCTCCGGGGTGTGTAGTGGTCTAATAATCTCGTACCACACGAAGGGGTAAGTTACCCTGACCCT
>JAHDCB010000145.1 GCA_020630035.1 Gammaproteobacteria bacterium | reverse complement strand
GGCGCTAGTGCTAATCCTCCCCGGACGATGGGCTGAGCTGTTTAGCAAACAGGTAATCTATTAAGCGCCTCTGGATATCAAATACCCAAGAACAATGCAGGCCAGGCAATGCTCCCGATACTCGATATAGCCGAATATCTTAAAAATAGTAACAGCGATGCAGCAGGTGACTTTATCGAACAGTTACGCGAAACCTGCCACGGGCCGGGCTTTTTTTACCTTGCCGGTCACGGCATCGATCAGCAAAGCAACAACGCCGCCCTGAATGTTGCGAATCAGTTCTTTGCCCTGCCCGACTCAGAGCGTGAAGCACTTGCGATAGGTCAATCGGCTGGTTTTCGCGGCTATACCCTGCTGAAAAACGAACGCACCAACGGTCGTGTCGACTGGCGTGATCAAATCGACGTCGGGCCCGAGGAGCCACCTCCCGTTATTTCGCCGGACGATCCACCCTGGCAACGCCTGCGCGGCCCCAATCAGTGGCCGGCGGCACTGCCGGATATGGCAGACATCATCAGCAGCTGGATGGCACAGGTCGAACCGATCGGTTTAGCATTGATGCGGGCACTGGCATCAGCACTGGGGCAGCCGTCCAACTACTTTGATCTCAAAATGACACCGAAGCCCTATACACGCGTCAAAATCATTCGCTACCCGGCGCAACCCGATACCGGAGGCAGTGGACAGGGTCTGGGCTTACACAATGACACCGGCCTGATCACGCTGATACTGCAGGACAGTGTTCCCGGCTTACAGGTCATGAGCAAAGGCGAACTGGTAGATGTAGAACCAATGCCCGGCGCATTCGTTGTGAATCTCGGTGAGATGATGCAAACCGCCACCAGCGGTTACCTCAAGGCCACCAAGCATCAGGTGGTCAGCCCTCCGGCGGGTACCCAAAGAATTTCAATCGCCTATTTCGTTAACCCCAGACTCGATGCACGCTTTGAAGCCGTAGACCTGCCACCGGAGCTTGCCGGTAAAGCACCGGGTGGACAAAACGCCGATCCTGACAACCCCGTGTTCAAAACCTTTGGTGCAAATCAACTGAAAACCCGCATGCGATCTCATCCGGATGTCACCGCGGCCTTCTACCCGGATGTCCGACAGGAAGATCTTTACTGAGCACATGACACCATAACCGGCGCTGTCTGTTACTAATAACAATCCGCTGTTACAAAAAAATAACTTTCAGCCGGTAATAAACAGCTTTATGGATACACCGGCGGAGATACAAACAACCTTCCGCGCCACACAATTGACTGGTATCTATTAAAACGGCCGTAAAGCATCCGGCCAGAACCTGCACAATACTTTTAATTAATAACCGGCACTTTTGTAGGCCGCGCGCCCCGGCACATCGCAAAAACCGAGTCGTTCAATATCACCGATGTATATTCGCTCCAGATCACTGCGGTTTTCTCTGCGCGCAGCGTAGACCAGCAGATGAAAAAACACATCGCGCTGCGCCGGACTCGCCCCCATCTGGTGTAACTGATGCCTCACATCACCCAGCAGACTGATTACCTGTCGATAGTCCTGTTGTCTGTGCGCTATGATCGCTCTGCATACCGGCAGGCCTACATTTCGATAGGCATCAGGAATGGCACCACTGATAGACGAATCGGCGAATCTGCCAGACATACTGTTCAGCAACTGGCCGGCCAGCTCATGTTGTCCACTGGCGGTCAGCACCATCATGTCGTGTATATTGCTGAATACCGACGCGTGGTTAGCGGTACGCTGTGCACAGATGTCGGCCAGGGTCTGCCATAGCGGGCTCACTTCAACACCATACAACTCAAGACGCATAAGCAACGATGCATAGTTATTGTTGTCTATTGTGGCTGCCGGTGAGGCTTTTATCAGGTCGGACTCCGGGTTGCGCACTTTGGTATGCAGCAGACTTAAGATTCGATCGAACTCACCGGTTTCAAACAAAAACAGACAATAATGCCACCACAAATGATGTTGCATCTGATTGGCATGCTGCCAGTTGACACTTAACGTATCCAGCCAGTCTATACCTGCATCAATATTGCCTTTCATCAGCAGCACGTGAGCAACCGCATGCGCTCCCCATATGTCAGCAGCGTCAATCTCTACCGCCTCCCTGCCATAACGTTCGGCGGCATCATAATATCCCGCCTCTTCATTGGCGAATGCACGCATTGACAAGTACGGCCCGTAGTCCTGATGGGTGTCAGTCCAGACAGGCGATGCCTGCTCAATGATCGAACGCATACGATTCGCATCCCCCAGCCAGAAGGTTTCTTCATGCGCCAGCAATTGCACATACGCGTTATCGGGATACTGCAGACAAATCCTCTCCAGAAGCGCTACCCCTTGCTCACGCTTCCCTGCCCGCATTGGCTGCAGGGCCGCCAGCAACTTAGACTCCAGTGAATCACCTGTCGGCAGTAATTCCCGCGCAATCTGAGACTCACATGCAATCTGCGCCGAGAAACGTTCATCGTTGGCACCATGCAGCATCCAGGCTTTCACCAGATGCGGCAGACAATAATTGTCATCGGCAGCGATGGCGCGGTCTATGTGCTGCATGGCATCAGCCTGATTGCGCCCCGCCTGGCTGATTCCTTTTGCACACGCGTCAACTGCCAGTGTTCGGTTTCCGGTTTTCATCAGCCGATTCTCACACACTACTTCGCATCAATCACAGGTATAACCCTGCCGTCATAACAAATCAGGCATAGCGGATAAACCTTCTGGCATTCCATTCATTACTATCGCAAAATCAGACATCAGGGCTGGCCATGACCGCCTCGATACCATCCCGGGCACTTGAAGCTGCGGCATACCGACTTTGGTGACGACCACACGAGCTCTACCGCTATGAAAAAACCAGTGACCCGAACCACCAGCAGCCACTGGGGGGCATTTAATGTCACCACCGATGGTGATCGAATCATCAGTGTGGACGATTTTAAAAACGATCCGTCACCCTCTGCGATTTCCAGCATTCTGCCGCAGGCTGTCCACCATCGCAGCCGTGTTGCCCGCCCGTCAATACGTAA
This sequence comes from Gammaproteobacteria bacterium, assembly GCA_020630035.1. Lineage (GTDB taxonomy): Bacteria > Pseudomonadota > Gammaproteobacteria > Chromatiales > Chromatiaceae > JAHDBG01. Next base: position 1,172 of record JAHDCB010000145.1, on the reverse strand, counting down.
AAGCTGGCTGGCTCACGGACCACTGCACACAGATTCAAGAACACTGCGTGGCAAAGAAGAATTTGTTGAACTGCCATGGGACGAGGCGCTGGATATCACTGCCCGCGAGATCGACCGGATTCGACAGTCCTATGGCAACGAATCAATTTTCGGTGGATCTTACGGCTGGGCCAGCGCGGGCCGCTTCCATCATGCACTGGGTCAGCTACATCGATTTCTCAATTGCACCGGCGGATATGTATCGTCTGTAGCGAGCTACAGCACGGCTGCCGCACAGGCCATTATTCCCCATGTGCTCGGCATGCCTTTTCTCAAACTGATGTGGGGTGAAATCAATAGCTGGCACACCATTGCCACACACACAGAAACGCTGGTCATGTTTGGCGGCATCAACCCTAAAAACTCACAGGTCAGCATGGGTGGTGTCACCCATCATGAAACTAATGGGTGGTTTGACGAATTTTCCCAACGCGGCATCAGGCGCATTAACATCAGCCCGCAACGCACCGACACACCCGATGGAGCCGAGTGGCTTGCCATCAGACCGGGCACCGACACCGCCTTAATGCTTGGGCTTGCGTTTCATCTTGACCGGAATAATCTTGTCGACAAAAACTTCATCGACAACAACACAACCGGCTACGACACTTTTCGCGCCTATTTGCTCGGTAAAACAGATGGCGTGGCCAAAACGCCCGAGTGGGCATCTGATATATGCGGTATCGATACCTCAGTAATCGTTGAGCTCGCTCAAACACTCGTTAACACGCGCTCACTAATTACAGTTTCCTGGTCACTGCAACGGGCAGAACACGGCGAGCAGCCTTACTGGATGGCAGCAACACTGGCCGCCATGGCCGGTCACATCGGGCTGCCGGGTGGTGGCATCGGTTACGGCTACGGTGCCATTGGCGGTATCGGTGTATCGGTAAAACGAATGGGCGGGTTGACACTGCCACAGCTTGATAACCCGGTGAAGTCGTTTATTCCGGTAGCACGAATCGCCGACATGCTGTTGCAACCCGGTGAGTCCTTTAACTTCAACGGCCAGACCCTCACCTACCCGGATATCAAACTGGTGTACTGGTGTGGAGGAAACCCCTTTCATCACCATCAGGATCTGCATCGACTAAACCAGGCGTGGCAGCGGCCCGAAACGATCATCGTCAACG
>JAHDCB010000144.1 GCA_020630035.1 Gammaproteobacteria bacterium | reverse complement strand
CCTTGTCAGCACAAAAAATGACTCAAAATCATTGCCACTCAGCTAATTGAGAACACCCCCTAATTGAGAGCGCTCCCTATGTCTCATATTGAACTGTATACCACCGGACAATGTCCGTACTGCGTGCGTGCCAAGATGCTGCTGCAGAATAAAGGGGTTACCTGGGATGAAATCCGCGTCGATCAGGACCCTGACCAGTTACAGGCTATGTTGCAGCGTAGTCAGCGACGCACGGTGCCACAGATTTTTATCAATGATCAGGCGATTGGCGGCTTCGATGAGCTGGCAGCACTGAATCATGCAGGTGAACTGGATTCTTTACTGGAACTGACTGGCTGAGAACTATGACTGATATGGAGCAACTCGATCAGATGCGTCTGGATAAATGGCTCTGGGCGGCGCGTTTTTTCAAGACGCGCCCCCTGGCATCTAATGCAGTGAGCTGTGGCAAGGTGCGGCTGAACGGACAACGTTGTAAGCCGAGCCGCATGATTCAGAGTGGTAATCTGCTGACTATTCAGAAGGGTGACCTGTTCTGGGAGGTCATAGTGCAGTCTTTGCCGAAACAACGCCGACCTGCACGCGAAACGCACCTGTACTATTCTGAGACTGAAGAAAGTCAGGTGCGCCGTCAGGCACTGGTCGCTCAGAAACAGGTGGAAAAGAGTACCTATATCCCCAGTGAGCACAAACCGGATAAACGCAACCGACGTATGATTCATGCGTTTCAGCGGGCAGCTTATCACCATGACACCACATGACCCGGGTCGATTTTTATGTTGCCGAGTCAGCCAGTCGGCTGGACCGTTACCAGGTCGCCTGCCGGGTTGCACATAAGGCATGGCAGGCCGGGCATCGGGTGTTGCTGCATACCACAGTCAGTGATGAGGTAAATCACCTGGATCGGTTATTGTGGATTGCGCAGGATATCAGTTTTATTCCGCATGGCCTGCTCGGTCAGGCTGACCCGGCGCAGAATCCGATTCTGATCGGTGACGGTAATTTGTCTGATCCGCTGGCTGAGTATGATGTATTGATCAATCTGGCAGCAGCCGTGCCGTTGTTTTTCAGCCGCTTCGCCCGGCTGGCGGAATGTGTTGATCAGGATCCGCAGATCAAGCAGGATAGCCGCGAACGTTATCGGTTTTATCGGGATCGCGGCTATCCGTTACAGATGCATCATTTGGGTGCACCCCCCAGAGCGCGGTAACCAATATCGCGTCGACAGAACAGGTCGGCTGTCTTGATCTGGTCGACTTGATGATAGGCTTGTTGTTGTGCCGCCCGGATAGTGTCGCCCAAGGCGGTCACACAGAGTACCCGGCCACCTTGGGTCACCAGCTGGTCGGCGATTCGGCCAGTACCGGCGTGAAAGACTTTATGTTCTCCCGGGGCATCGGCAGGCAGCTTGGGGATCGGTCTTTGTTTTTCATAAGCTCCAGGATAACCTTGTGCGGCCAGTACCACACCCAGTGCCGGACGAGGATCCCAGCGCGTTTGTTGCCGATCCAGTCTGCCTGCCAGTGCCGCCAGACAATGAGCTACCAGGTCGGATTGCAAACGTAACAGAATCGGTTGTGTTTCCGGGTCGCCGAATCGGCAGTTATATTCAATCACTGCCGGTTGTCCGTCTGCATCAATCATCAGCCCGGCATACAAAAAACCGACATAGGGCATGCCTTCGGCTGCCATGCCGCGCACGGTTGGCAGCATCACCTGATCCATGATGCGCTGATATACCGTGTCCGTGACCACAGGTGCCGGTGAGTATGCGCCCATACCGCCGGTATTCGGCCCCTGATCTCCTGCGCCGACGCGCTTATGATCCTGGCTGGTTGCCATCGGCAGGATATGTGTGCCATCGACCAGTGCAATAAAGCTGGCCTCTTCTCCTGCCAGATAATCTTCGATCACCACCCGGTGCCCGGCCTTGCCAAATGTATTTCCCGCCAGCATGTCACGTACTGCCTGTTCTGCGGTCGCGATATCCTGCGCAACGATCACGCCTTTACCGGCGGCCAGCCCGTCAGCTTTGACGACGATCGGTGCGCCACGTTCCTGCAGATAGGTCAGTGCGGCCGCCTGATCAGTAAAGCTGCGTGATTGTGCTGTCGGGATCTGATGACGTGCCATGAAGTCTTTGCTGAATGCCTTGGAGCCTTCAAGCTGTGCCGCTGCCTGACTCGGGCCGAAACAAGCCAGCCCGGCAGCCTGAAATGCATCGGTGATGCCGAGTACCAGCGGTGCTTCCGGGCCCACAATTGTCAGGTCTATGGATTCAGTAGTCGCAAACTGTACCAGACCAGAAATATCATCTGCGGCCAATGCCTGATTGCGTACCTTTGGTTCGCAAGCAGTTCCGGCATTGCCAGGTGCAACATACACCATCTTTGTCAGAGGTGATTGTGCAACCTTCCAGGCGAGAGCGTGTTCCCGTCCGCCGCTGCCGATGATGAGTATCTTCATTAAACGAGTCGTCCTGTTTCTTCAGTATCTGCCAGCATTGCCTCAATATCTGCCGGGTTGATACGAGTGAGTAAGGGTTCAAATGGTTTGATGGTATGGCGTAGCAGTGGCTTATCGCAATCTGACCAGTCATAAAAGTGGGTATTCAGAAATATTTCTGCTTCCCGGGTCATGATCGGCAGGACCGGCTTCAGATAAAAAATCAGCAGGCGGAACAGATTCAGGCCGACGGAACAGACCTTTTGCACGGCCATGCCATGATCTTCCTGCTTTGCCAGTACCCAGGGCTTTTCTTCGTTAATATATTGGTTTGCCCGATCTGCCAGTGCCATGATGCAACGCATCGCCTTCGCATATTCGCGTTGTTCATAATAGTCACAGATTTCATGCCGGGCAGCGGCAAATTCCTGATACAGCTCCGGCTCAGCACACACGGCGGATAACTGGCTGTAACATTGTTTGTGAATAAATCCGGCGCAACGGCTGGCGATATTGACCACCTTGCCGACCAGGTCAGAATTGATTCGTTGGGCAAAATCTGCAAAATTCAGATCAATATCATCCAGTCCGCTGGTCAGGCGGGTGGCGAAATAATAGCGCAGGTACTCCGGATTCAGGTGCCTGAGGTAGGTAGATGCCCGGATGAAGGTGCCGCGAGACTTGGACATTTTGCGTCCGTTCACCGTCAGAAAGCCGTGGGCAAACACCCCGGTCGGTCTGCGCAGCCCGGCACCTTCCAGTAATGCCGGCCAGAACAGGGTGTGAAAGGTAATAATATCCTTGCCGATAAAATGGTACAGCTCGGTGTCTGATTCCGGCTGCCAGTGAGAGTCATATTCCATGCCAAGACTTTGGCAATATTTGTTAAAGCTGGCAATATAGCCAATTGGCGCATCCACCCAGACATAAAAATATTTGCCTTTTTCGCCTGGTATCGGAAAGCCATAATAAGGCTCATCACGCGAGATATCCCAGTCTGCCAGCCCGGCATCGAACCATTCCTGCAGCTTGTTAGCAACTTCTGGCTGGACATGTCCGGCCTGGCACCATTGTTGTAATGACTCGGTAAAATCTGCCAGCTTAAAAAACAGATGTTCCGACTCTCTGGTCACAGGCGTTGCACCAGAAATGGCCGAAGTCGGATTGATCAGATCTGTCGGGCTGTATATCGCACCGCAGGCCTCGCAGTGATCGCCATATTGTTCAGTTGCGCCGCATTTCGGACAGGTACCCTGAATAAACCGGTCTGGTAAGAATTGTTCAGCTTCCGGGTCATAGGCCTGCGAGATCACCCGGCGAGCAATGTGTCCGCCAGCGCGATTATGCTCGTAGATCTTGTTACACAGAATACGGTTTTCTGGTGTGTTCGTTGAATAATAATAGTCAAAATCAATATGAAACCCGGCAAAATCTGCCTTATGCTCACGGATAACCTGTGCCAGAAATACGGAAGGCGACATTCTTTCCCGTTTTGCCCGCAGCATAATGGCAGTACCATGGGCGTCATCTGCACAAACATGTGTACACTGGTGCTGCTGCATTTTCTGATAACGACACCAGATATCTGACTGGATATATTCCACCAGATGGCCAAGATGAATAGGCCCGTTGGCATAGGGTAGTGCACTGGTGACAATCAGGGAACGGCGTTGTGATAACATGATAAGTTTCAGATAATGGAGTGGTGGGCATCTGTAAACAGGCTGCGAATGCAGCGATATGCAGCTATGCCCTTGTCTTTTAGGGCACCTCTAAAAACGTGACGAGCGCAGCAAAGACGAGGCGAAAAAGCGCAGT
>JAHDCB010000143.1 GCA_020630035.1 Gammaproteobacteria bacterium | reverse complement strand
TCCCGGACATACTGGGCAAAATTGGCGCAGGTTTCAGGTGCGGCCTGGGTATCCAGTGCCAATACAATGTTACCCTGATCCGTTTTGAACGTGACTTGCATGCCTTATTCCTTTGGTTGGCGTTTTGCTGAAATGATAATAATCGGTTGTTGCGGCACATTCTGCCGCCCTGACTGATAGCTGGTCGGTACATTGGCAATCTGATCCACGACAGCCATACCTTCACTGACCTGACCGAACACCGCATAGCCCCAATCATCAAAGCTGGGGTAATCCAGATTCGCATTATCGCGGTGATTGATAAAGAACTGAGCGGTTGCTGAATGCGGCTCTTGTGTCCTGGCCATCGCAATACTGCCACGCACATTCTTCAGCCCGTTTTTGGCCTCATTCTGCACTGGCGCATGGACTGACTTTCTGGTCAGCTCTTTAGTCAGGCCACCACCCTGAATCATGAAGTCTTTGATCACCCGATGAAAGACCGTACCATCATAAAAACCTTCATCCACATAACGCAAAAAGTTTGCGACCGTCTTGGGTGCCTTAGCCATATCTAATACCAGGGTAATGTCACCTAATGTCGTCTGCAAGATCACGGTTTCCATATTTTTTTCGGCAGCCGTCGCCAGTGTCAGCCAGCTACCGATTATGGCTACCATCATTAACCGACATATCTTCATATTTCTCTCCAATCTAAAAGTATTCATTCATAGCTGTTTTATAAACAGGTTACTGTAGCTTTAACAACATAATCTATATCATTGAATAAATTAACAATATGTCTTTGTAGCATAGACGTAATCATCTGGTCGCGCGCAGTTGTATCCGGCTCATGCACCGTTCCCAGCAATAATCGCCGGATGTGCGTCTTGCCTTTACAGACATATCGGACGGCAGCAACGGCATAATACACCGATGTTTCCGCAGCAGTATCCGCATAACATTCCGGCTCCAGCTGAATCTCTGACATTTCCGCCTGTGATTGCGTCAGTTGTTGTGCAAACTGATCAGGACTGATACCGACCTGCCGGACAAAATCAACCGGCGCATACGGTAGTGCCCGCAAACGCGGCAATACAAAGTCTGCCGCCAGAAATGACAATAGCGCCCCAGCCTTCGGGCCTTGTGCCTTGCCCAGTATCACCTGGTAAATCGCGGCAAATGCCTGAGCCTGACTCAGTGGCGTATGCCGTGCTGCGGTAAATATCCGGGTTTGTATCGCCGCTTCGTGCCAGTCTGTATCCACTAAACCGACCGCCAGGTGATGTAAGAAATAACGTTGAGCCGGATCCAGTTGTTGCGCCGTTTCAGGTAACGTTTCCTGGATGCTGAATTTATCTTCATCAGTCGCAAAATGATCCAGCCAGTAACGTGCTGAGCGAATACGGGCCCGAATCTGTGCATGATCCTGTTCGGTCAACCGGTACCCTGCCGCTGTCAGACGCTGCGCAACTTCTTGTTCTGCATTCAGATGCGGTATCTGCAACAAGGCAATCAGTAGCTGAAAATTCACTGCAGCATAGGGCAGATCATCTGCGGTGACTCTGGCACTGGCAAATAATCGCTGATCTGCCTGCTCTGTCTCTGTTTGCTGCATGTTATGCAATAACCGGTCAAAATCATTGTATAGCTTGACCAGGTAGGGTGCATCCGTGCTGAAATTGACCGCCTTTTTCGGGTCTGTGCGCACCATCAGAAAACGCAACACTTCGGGTGGTAACAAGTCAGCCATCGTGCGTGCCGACGCTCCCAATCCCTTGGATGAACTCATCTTGGCCCCGCCGACCAGGAAGAATTCATACGGCACATTGACCGGTGGTTGCGAACGCAACACCCGGCGTAATACTGCACTGGCGACGTCCCGCGAGCCGCCCTTGGTACAGTGGTCTTTACCAGCTCCTTCTATCGAAATACCGAATTCATGCCACTTGGCGGCCCATTCCAGCTTCCAGGGTAACTTCGCCCGCCCGTCAAACGGACTGATCTGTCCGTGATAGCCACACCCTTGTGCCCAACTAACCAGGTCTGGCCGGCACTGATAGTCCACCAACCCATGCTGATAACCAGTCACCTGAGTGGTACCAATACGACCACATTGTTCACAAATCACCTGTAGCGGGTACCAGTCATCCGGCCGGTGTGACCCACTCACCTGGGCATAGATCTCGCGCACTAACGGCGCCTGATTTAACAAGGTATCTATCACATCGTTAAAGAGGCCGCCCTGGTATACATCCCGCATCCGGTAGGTCTGTGCCGCCACGCCCAGTTCCCGGAAGATCTGCAGAAACTCGCTGATGTAATGGTCTGCCATATCGGTCGCCGACGACCCTGCTGGTGCCGGCACCTGACACAAAGGCATCCCCATATATTGCCGTATCGCTGGATCTGCATCCGCCGGCAGACCATCCATCGGGTCATAATCATCAATACCATAGATATACAATGCCGGCTTGCCCTGTGCACTGAGTTCACGATACAGCGCATCATGGATCAAGACACCACGTAATGAGCCGACATGTACTCGGCCCGAAGGTGTTTTGGAATCATTGATCACAATATAGTCATCCGACGCCTGCCGGATAATTTTATCAACCCACATCAACCACTATCCTCATCAATTCTGTTCGTCTTTATAGTGCAGATGACCTGATCACGGCCATTTTTTCAATCTGCATCTCTGCATATGTATATGGAATACCGCCTACACCGTGGCCTGACTCACGCAGACCGGCAAACGGCATCCAGTCTACCCGGAAGGCCGTATGGTCATTGATCATCACCGCTGTTGCATGCAGTTGCGTGTAGGCATGCATCGCAATATCAATATCCTGGCTGAATACCGACGCCTGAAAGGCGACCTTTAAGCTGTTCGCCTGAGCAATCGCAGCATCCATCTGATCAAAGCCGTACACACAGATCACCGGGCCAAAGATTTCTTGTTGCGAGACTTGTGCCTGAACTGGCGGATTTAACAAGATTGTCGGGGCAAAATAAGCCGCACTCAATCGCTGCCCACCGGTGACCAGTGTGGCCCCCTGATCCACGGCTTCATCGACCCAGGCGGCGACACGATCAGTTTCACGATGCCGAATTAACGGACCTATTTCCGTCCCGGCATCCGCCGGATCACCACTGACCATCGCCTCGACCAGGGCAGTAAGTTGTTCTGTCACTTGCGGCAGAATCTGATTATCTACATACACCCGCTGCACCGAGACACACACTTGCCCGGCATGGTACAAGCCACCCTTAGCTAATAATGGCAGACTGTGCTCCAGGTTTGCATCCGCTGCCATAATCACAGGTGCGGCACCACCATGCTCCAGGGCACAACGAGTGCCTGGTGCCAGTCTGGATCTCAGCTTCCAGCCCACCCCTGCTGACCCGATAAAGCTGAAAAACGCCACCCTCGGATCAGTCACCAGTTGCTCAGCAACCACCAGGTTTTCCGTGACGACCGGCTGACACCAGGCATCAGGCAATCCGGCCCGGCGCAGAATGTCCACCAGATTGAAACACGACAGGGGAGTATCCTCAGCCGGTTTCACAATCACCGGACAACCCGCCGCTATCGCCGGGCCGATCTGGTGCACAATCAGGTTCAGCGGATGATTAAACGCACTGACGGCAACCACCACACCTATCGGTTCTTTGCTGGTAAATGCAATGCGTTGCGCCGAGGCTGCATTCAGCCGCATCGGGATTTCTGTTCCGCGTTCGGTGCGAATACAATCAATGCAACATTGTATGCCGTCTATGGCCCGAGCGACTTCAACCCGGGTATCGGTCAATGGCTTACCACCTTCATTTAACGCGATCTGCACCAGACTCTCTGCATCCTCTGCCATCAACTGAGTGGTCCGCTCCAGGATGGCGATACGCTCAGATGCCGGCAACCATCTGTGTTTATCGTTAAACAACTGGCTGGCATTCTGTAACGCCTGCTCCACCGCCGACCCATCGGCCATGTCCAACGTACCCAGCAGGCGCCCGTCATACGGTGACGTCACCTGTAGTGTCTGCCCCTGACTGACAGCATGTGGGATGCTTAAGGGGATAATGCATCATAAGTTGGTAATGATTAAGTCGTGGCTGTTACCGATTTTACAAACTGAAGTTACGCGCTTCTCATCCATTCAGCTCAGACTTTAAGTCCGACAAACAAAGTAAAAAGGCACCAGCTTCAGTGTCAGCGTTACCCGGCAGGCTCTCCGAGGTACGCCATAAACCCATCCATGGGGGCTCGGCTGCGGCCGTCCGG
>JAHDCB010000142.1 GCA_020630035.1 Gammaproteobacteria bacterium | reverse complement strand
AGTCTGCGGGTTCTCCGGGCAACACTGAGTCGCATCTGATCCAGACAGATGATATTCAAGACCAGTTCTTCTGATAGCATGTTGCCATACCGTATGTCGGGTCAGCACCAAGCTGACCTGCGCTTCCTGCAACATCACCTCCAGACGGCTGCCGGGTTGGTTCGTATCCAGAGGCAGGTATGCACCACCGACCTTCAGGACCGCGAGCAGGCATACGATCATGTCGACAGACGGTGTCAGACAGATAGCGACCGGGATGTCGGGGTGTACGCCCTGCGTGCGCAGATAATGGGCGAGCTGGTTTGCCTGGGTATTAAGTTGATGATAGGTCAGGTTGTGTGCGTCGAACTGTACGGCCAGGGCATTGGGTGTCCGCCTGACCTGAGCCTCAAATAATTGCGGAACAGTCTGGTGCGCCGGGTAGTTGCTTTGCGTCGCATTCCATTGTTGTAACTGGTGCTGTTCGGCCTGAGTCAGCAACGGTAATGTGCCCAGTGGATGATCCGGCTGTTCGGCGATGGCAGCCAGTAAAACGTGCAGGTGTTCAATCAGCCGTGTCAGATCGTCAGTATGAAAACAATCTGCCGCATAGATGATCTGCCCCCAGATCGGATCAGCCACACTGGCCTGTGCATTGAGGTACAGGGTGCAGGCGCGTTGCGCGGATTCCGGTCGGGCAGGCAGATGCGCAGATTCGACCAGAGCCATGTCGGTATACTCCGGATAAGCAGACTGCTGGGTCAGGGCCGGGTAACGGACGACAATATCACGGGCATAGGTCTGGTGCTGGCAGGCCTCACTGAGTCGGTTTGTGAATTGTGTATACAACACATGGAACGGTTGCTCCGGGTGCGGATGTATGGGTATCGGTAACAGGCTGGCAAACAGGTCGGGCCTGTTTTGCGTCGCTGGCTGCCACAACAGGTCAAAGGGAGTACATTCGTGCAGACGTGCCAGGTAGGCAGCGCATAAGGCACCCAGCAGATGGCTGGCCTGCCAGTGCTCAGGCAGGCGTGCCAGATGTGCTGCCGGATACGCAATCGGCAGCATCTTCATCTGTGGCGATATTGGTTCGGGTATCTGCCGGATAAAGGGTGCTGGCCAGGGAGACCAGTGGTGCAGGCGTTGTACCCAGAATGCCTCGTGTCGGTGCGTTTGCCGGTAGTGTGTGGTCAGTGCGTCTGCATCAGGTGCGTCCAGCGGTGTACCCGGACGCAGTTTCCGGGTCAGTGCAGGAATATCAGCCGGGAGGCCTTCCAGGGTTTGCAGTTGTCGGAGATGTATCGCCCGATCTGCGGTAGCGACCACCAGTTCCGTTGTTGCTGACTGGCACAGGGTGCCGGGTGGTTCGGCAGTCGGCTCACCGATGTGCAGGTCGGTGACTATAAAATAGTCATCGGTCAGTCTGACCTTCGGTGTAGCGAAGGTGTTTTGTGCTGAGCCGAACGATAAGGCCCGGAACAGGGCGTCAATGGTGGCAGCGGATTGTTGCCAGTCAATCACACCAGCATGTGGTGGTGGGTGATGACGACCGAAATAAGTGCGTTGCGTCAGATCCTGCGGTGTCAGCTGTGGTGGATCCAGCCGGGTCAGTAATTGCTCAAATCCGACCAGTGCAGCATCAAAACAAGCCAGGTTCAAGGTAAAGGCGGTGTCTTGCGGCGTGATGGCGACCGGTTGTTGCACCAGGATGTCACCCGCATCAACCGTGTCTGCCATCACATGCCAGGTCACTGCATACTCAGTTGCATGCCGCAGGATTGCGTGGGAAGTGGCATGTACCCCGGCATAACGCGGTAGTGGGGCATCGTGGTAATTGATCGCGAGTCGGCGTGGCAGGGCCAGTTGTGCGGCATTCAGCAAGATCGGATTGTTGATGCTGAACAGATAATCAAATGCCTGCTCCTGCAGTGGTGTTGTCCAGTCGGATGCAGGCAGATAGCAGGCAACAGACTGTTGCCTGGCCCACTGGAGTAATGCCGGATCGGCAGAAACAATCCCGACGATCTGGTGAGGTTGCAGATAACCCAATACTGCTAAGGGCAACGCACCCTGACCGATAATGACACAACTCAGATCAGATACACGGGTCATGGCAGGTGGTTCAGGGGTTTCGGGGTTGAGAGAGTCTCTGTCGCTTTGTGCTGATGGATTTGTCAGTACGGTTTGCCAGGTTGCCGCAATGGTTTCGACGGTATCGCGCTGGCCATAATGTCGGGTGAGTGCCGCAACGACACCCAGTGGGGTCGGGTGGGTAAAGAATTGTCGGAGCGGGATCTGTACCTGAAAAAAGGTCTGCAGGTGCAGCAGAAACTGGTGCGCCAGCAGGGAATGACCGCCTGCTGCAAAAAAGTTATCCCGGGTGCCAACATCCGGGACCTTGAGTACATCCTGCCAGATCCGGGCAATGAGTCGCAATGCCGGTGTATCGGGTGCTTCTCCATGCGCTTGCGGTTGAGAGGCTGGCAGGGCCTGGCGATCAATTTTTCCATTTGGCGTGAGTGGCAGCCGGGCAAGCAGGGTAAAGGTGCCGGGAATCATATGATCCGGCAAACAGGTGCCGAGCGCGTCCCGCAGGGTGTCACACTGTATGCTGCCGCTGCGGGTTTCAGTCAGATACGCAGCCAGTATCGGCTCACTTTCCTGCGCCTGTAAGACAACGACGGCATCTTTAACACCGGGTTGCTGGCTGAGTATGGTTTCTATTTCACCAGGTTCAATGCGTAAACCGCGTAGTTTGATCTGCTGGTCCAGTCGGCCCAGATATTCCAGATATCCTTCCGGGGTCCAGCGTGCCAGGTCGCCGGTTTTATAGAGGCGTTCGGTCCGGCCAGATAATTCAACATGGATAAATTTGCGGGCAGTCAGTTCGGGCTGATGCAGATAGCCGCGCGCAAGCCCGTCTCCGGCAATACACAGTTCGCCTGCAGTGCCGATGGGCACGGGTTGATGTGTTGCGTCCAGTACATAGATCCGGGTATTGGCAATTGGCTGACCGATCCACTCCGGATGGGCCGGAAATGCCGTGACATCATGCATAGCAGAACAGAGTGTGGTTTCGGTTGGACCATATACGTTCCAGAGTTGGGTACTTTGTTGCAGCAGATAGCGGCCCAGCGCCGGGTTGACTGCTTCACCCCCACACAGAATGGTTAAAGGCCCATGTGCCTGCCAGCCATGTGTCTGCAATAGCTTCCAGGTGACCGGGGTTGCCTGCATAATCCGGACAGCATCGTCAGATAATAATGTCTGTAGTGCAGGTGCATCATAAGCAACGGAGCAATTGGCTAACCGGATTGTGGCACCTGTGATCAGTGGCAGAAACAGCTCCAGCGCGGCAATATCAAAATTTAGGGTAGTGAAGGCCAGAAATTGTGCTGGCGGTTGTAATTGCAGGCGTTCCTGCATGCCATGTAAAAAATTGTTCAGGGACTGGTGGCTGATCATGACCGCTTTGGGTCTGCCGGTAGAACCTGAGGTATATAAAACATAGACCAGGTTCTTTGGTTGTGTTGTCTGGCGGGGATTATGGATGGGTTGGCTGGTGAGTTCTGGCGTAGCGTCTGACCATACGGTGGGTACTGTATGCTCGGGTAAATGTTCCTGACAATTCTGTTGAGTCAGCAAAATGGATACCCGGCTGTCTGTCAGCATATAAGCTAATCGTTCAGCCGGATAATCCGGGTCTAATGGCACATAAGCGCCGCCTGCCTTCAGGATACCGAGCAGCCCGATTATCATCTCTGGCGAGCGTTCCAGACAGAGACCGACCAGAATATCCGGTTGGATCAGGGGCTGGTTCCGGGTATTGACCAGACTCCGCAGATAATGCGCCAGTTGATTCGCACGCTGGTTGAGTTGTTGATAGTTGAGTGTTTGTTCAGCAAATCGGATGGCCAGGTTATCAGGTGTGCGTGCTACCTGAGCTTCGAACAGATCGACCAGAGTGAGATGGTGTGGGTAGGAGGCTGTTGAATTATTCCAGATCTTGAATAGTTGTTGTTCTGTGGAACTGAGCATGGTGCTTTGGGGGGTATCGTATTGCGGTCAGGCTGACCAAGATGCATAGCATGCAGGATACGGCCCTGAAATATATCCTGACCCGAAAAATCAGGTAATGCAGGTATACCATGTTGTCCGCAACAGATAGCGATATGGTCAAATTCGAAGATTTTTTGTTCGTCATAGAATATTTAAAAATTAAGATGAACCGGTATTTCAAACCATGGTGCCATCTTCCATGTTATCTGATCTTTAGTTTTTCTACTTCCTGTAAGGTT
>JAHDCB010000141.1 GCA_020630035.1 Gammaproteobacteria bacterium | reverse complement strand
GTTTACGATACCAGCCTGACCTTTTCCATCTGGTCACGCCAACAGCTTGATTTAATGCCTGAAATACTCAAGTCGGGTCTGACTGTGGCACGGGAGCTTGCTGACATACCGCAACAGGACTCCATCTACATTGATCTTGAAATGGCAGGGGCTGGTGCTGACCCGAGTGGCAACCAGGAAGAAGTAGACCTGACGTTGCAACTGAGTGATTCAGCAGACGAGCTGGATTCGCAATACCCAGAGGTAACAGTCCGATTGAGCGATTGCCTGGAACGACTTGATCAGGGTCCACAGCCTTGCCGTCATGACCAGGTCTTTACTTCTTGGCCTCTCGTGAGTATGAAGCAGCAACAACTGCATCAGCCGCTTAAAAAAATTACTCCGAAGCCTTGGGCAAATAATCTAAAACAACTCAACAAGAAATTTCCCGTAGACAAAACGCGTCCACAGCAATTAACAGTACGTATTCCACAGCAAGACCAGCAGGGTAACACCCAGGGTTACCAGCAGCGCTGGTACACCTTATACGACCCCGAACGACAATATCATCGTTATTCTGCCCAGAACATTACGCAGGGAGTAGACCCGCTGATGATTCGTTCCGTGATATGGCAGATGCAGGAAGCAACAGGACAGAACGTACCGATTCAGCAAACCACCCTTGAACTTACAGACGATCATGCAGCTCCTGAGGCATTGCGGCAAGCGATAGCAGACTATAACAACAGAACCGGGGCTACAAGTAGCCCGGTATATAGGTTCCCTGTGGAGCAGCGTCTGGACGATACCAGAGAGTTAGATAATGGTCTGGACGATATCCAGCCAGATCAGCCGCCGGCCTTTTTCAACCCGCATCACATCTCTCAGGTAAAACCAGATATCGCAGTATTGGCGGACCAGGGTCAGCAACTACCGAGCTTCATCTATCCTACCCACGAGCTACCAGCAGGGCGTTACACCTTTCAGCAGACGTCTACCCTGTCGGCAGGTGTAGTTGAAACATGTGATAGGAATAGCGGCCCATGCATTGCCGGGTTACAGCCAGCCTGGGAAACATCAGCACCCTATCAGTTAACAGAAACCTTCAACCTGACAATCCATGAGCCGGAGGGAGGCACTTATACTCCGGAATTGACACTGACACCTGATCAGCGGCTTGCAACCATAGCACCGGGAGTGCAATGGCAGATTGCAACAGAGATGGTAGACGCCGGGCAACAAGAGTATCCCTTACCCTATGCTTACCCTGTCTGGGACTTGCATAGCCTGCAAAGCCGTGCAGGGACAGAGAATGCTGTGTCCGGATATCTGCCGCCCAGGCAACCAGAACAACAGCACCTGGTAGAAGCCCTGCGAGCCATGGGGTATCAGCCAGTAACGCAGCAGTTACAATTTTGTGACGCCCGAAATAACTGCGAAATACTGAGGGTTGACAGTGAAGATAGCCTGGAAAAAAAGCTGCAGGCATATCATTACCTGCAGCTTGAATCTGCGCAGGGCGATACCCTGACAATTGATATACCGGCAGACTGTCCTCAGGATGCAGAACCGGGTTGTGTGACTCGCCGCCTCCTGGCAGCAGGTGCGATTGCTTATCGTGGTACTGAGCAAACACAGGCAGCGGAAAAATATCAGATTACAGCAATGAAGTTACTGAAGCTGCGAGCAGCCTATACCGGATCAACCGACGCAGCGCAGATTACTGAAGTTACCCTCAGTCATTCGAATCCAGACGATCAACCAGCCAACCTGTATGTTGCGCCGCACTATCAGACGCTACAAACACACCTTGAGATGACAGCAGAAGATTGGATTGAGTTACCGCCGCGGTCAGGTTTCTCCAATAACAACAATCAGCTTTATATTGACCTGGACCAGTTTGCGGCAGACCGTTTCTGCATTCGGATATCACCCGAACAATATGCAGCCCGCCATCTGTCTGTGGCACAGGTGAGTGCTCTGCTGGGCACAGAACGCCAACAGTTTGAACAAACCGAAATACCCGGAAACTATTGTCTGGATACAGGCGCAACAGCACTATGGTATGACAGTTTACAACAAGGTCATACCAGCCAGTTGCAAATTAGTGTCAACAGCCATACCGGGCAAGAAAGCCAGATTATTGTAACAGTACATTCTTTAGCGTATTTAGAAGCCTATCTGCGTGCTGCTACATCCGGGTCGGCGGTTATTATAGAAAACTACGATCCCGATAACGCACTACGTCAGTTTGATATTTCACTCAGCACGGATTTTGTTCAGCGAATACTGATAGATAAATTCGGATTTGCAGAAGAAGATATCACCCTGCACATCAGTGATGCACGGGTTCAACTAAACCTGAACAATACAGAAGGCGAAGAGAATACCAGCCCATGGGTCAGTTATCCGGTTACAGAAAACGGCATTACACTGGCAATGACGCAGACAGAGGAGCAGGCAACCCTGGCGTTACAGAATGTCTTACTGACAGGTAACTACTGGTCTGGCGAGTTGCAAACTGACCTGACAGTGACGGTAGCCGGACATGATACATCGTTAGTGATTCCACAGGCTGCTGCGACTAACTTCCATCCATATCTGGATCCGCAGGTTCGGTTGCGGTGGCGGGACTACCATAGCCAGAGAGCGAAAAATGAGCTGGGTGTTGCAATACGGGCCAGCCTGGGGCAGACACTGGATCTGGACTGGGTGAGTGACAACCTGCAAGACCAACTCTCGGCATACTACAACCCGGTACTGGCAAGACTGGATACAGATCTGCAGGTAGCGCATAACATCAGAGAATTAGTGGACCAAGTGTTGGCAGATGTAAACACACCTGTTGGTCAGGCTACAACCTGGGTACGGGCGAGTCGTTTTCCGCAGTTGTATCTGCATATTGAACAACAAGCTTGGAATCAGCTCGATCAGAACCCATCAATCTTGATGGAGTCGACAAAAGTCCGTTGGACTCGCACAGAAGAAGTCGATGACAAATGGTATGTGCCATCAATGTTTGAACGGCAGGATCTTTTTATTGGCCTGGCTGAGACCGATGCCGCCGTATTACAGGAGTGGTATGAAGACACTGATACAGAACGGTCTGTAGCATATGCGCCCCAACAGCCGGTGACACTGTATCAAGCGGATGGTTTTACAGCGCAACTGGCAGAACACGAACCTGAATCATATTATAGTGCTGATGTTCTGCAATCATCTTGGGACTTCTTTGCAGAAGACGTTGCTGTAGACTTTGAGAAATATAAAGATAACGTTAAGAGTCATATGAATGACAGTACATCAGGATCTGTATGGGAAACATCATCGTATCTTCACCAATTCAAAAGAAGACGCACTAATATGTTACCGCCATCCGATGATGAAGATGAAGAAAACCCTGAAGATCAGGGTGGTAATGGAGGTACAGATACAG
Organism: Gammaproteobacteria bacterium; assembly: GCA_020630035.1. Taxonomy (GTDB): domain Bacteria; phylum Pseudomonadota; class Gammaproteobacteria; order Chromatiales; family Chromatiaceae; genus JAHDBG01. The sequence goes on along the minus strand of JAHDCB010000141.1, from coordinate 866 downwards.
GTACAGGAGTCATGCCCGGAGCCGCCCCTCCTCTAACGCTTGACGTTACAATCAGTGGTACGCTGCGGCTGAATGAAGATGGTCTGCGTGAGAACATGCAACATCGCTATGCTTATTATACGTCACCAGATACCTTGCAAAATATACCACTTAGGACTGAATTTCCTTTGGCTAAATATGTAACTGAACTCGTTTGTATGGATGGTTTATTCAGGGATGCGTCTAGAAACGAGCGTTATACACAAGCAATAAGGCCAGTTAATTTCACGGTGCCTGTTCCGAGAGATCAAGCCCAGATTAGATGTAGGGCCAAAATAGATATAACCCCGAACCATCTGACATATCCTGCTACCAATGGTCTGCCTGGTAGAGGTAAACGGTTTGTGTACGCTCGTGTGACTTTTGAGCTTGATCTGGGCGATTTCGATCCAAATGAAGAGGCTCAAGTTCGAGTTCACCTTGATATTGCAGAAGCACTAGAAGGAAATGAGTTGAGGGCTTTTCCGGTGTTCACTGTTAATGGTGAACCAGAAGACGGTTATTATATCAGTAGTGGGGAGAGGTACCCGGCATACGCTCAAGGTCGAGATAAGAATGGCACACCGAGATTTTTTAGTCGTCAAACACCTGGTGTCAAGCATGAAAGTTTTCCAGTCTTTAGTTTTCAATACCTATGGAAGGAAAATGATAAAATAATAGACTTGTCACGGTACGAAGATTATCAGGGCTTTTTAACTGGTCATCCTAGTATAGCAGATCATTTCTATGAAACTGAGTTTGTAGCTATCCGTGGCTGGGTTTCTGGATTTCGCCCTATGCTGGTGTCACTAAATAAATATAATACTATCACAAGTGCAGGAGAAGAG
>JAHDCB010000140.1 GCA_020630035.1 Gammaproteobacteria bacterium | reverse complement strand
TCGGAGAGCAGATCAGAATAACGCTTGCCAGAAACCTGTGGTAGCAAATCACCACGTCAGTTTGAATCGCACCCCATTCAGAACACCCTCTGGTATCTGGCATGTTTTATGCTTCTTAAACCGATTACCTTGCTGCTGTTACCTGGTAAAGATACCGCTGAAAACGTGACGCGTGCAGCAACGGATAGTGTTCAGACGTGTCCCGAAGCCTTTTAATTTTCATCTGAAAGAGAGTACCGTATGGCTGCCCAAGATGTCTTAGACATGATCAAAGAAAACGACGTGAGATATGTCGATTTTCGCTTTACCGATACCCATGGCAAAGAACAGCATGTGACTGTACCAGCACGGGCAGTGGATACAGACATCTTCAAAGACGGCAAGATGTTTGATGGTTCTTCCATTGCTGGTTGGAAGAGCATCAATGAATCCGACATGATTCTGATGCCGGAAGCAGAGACAGCCGTGCTGGATCCGTTTGCAGATGAAGCTACCTTGAACCTGCGTTGTGACGTGCTGGAGCCTGACACCATGGCAGGTTACGAGCGTGATCCACGTTCTGTGGCCAAGCGTGCAGAAGCCTATCTGCAGTCGACCGGTATTGCAGATACCGCCTACTTCGGACCGGAGCCTGAGTTTTTCGTATTTGACGATGTGCGCTGGCGTGCTGACATGTCCTGTGCTTCTTATCGGATAGACTCAGAAGAAGCTGAATGGAATAGTGATAAGGCCTACGAAGATGGCAACATGGGCCATCGTCCAGGGGTAAAAGGTGGTTACTTCCCGGTATCACCTGTTGACTCGCTGAGCGATCTGCGTGCCGCGATGTGCGACGCGATGGAAGAAATGGGTGTGCCGGTCGAGGTGCATCACCACGAAGTCGCTACAGCGGGACAATGTGAAATTGGTACTCAGTTCAGTACCCTGGTACAGCGGGCCGACTGGAACCAGATTCTGAAATATTGTGTGCAGAATGTTGCCCATGTATACGGAAAAACCGCAACCTTTATGCCCAAGCCACTGGTTGGCGATAACGGCTCAGGTATGCATGTACACCAGTCATTAGCGAAAGAAGGTAACAACCTGTTTGCTGGCGATCTGTATGGCGGCCTGTCGCAGACAGCGTTGTACTACATCGGTGGCATTATTAAACATGCGCGGGCACTGAATGCCTTTACCAATGCCTCGACCAACTCATACAAGCGGCTGGTTCCGGGCTTTGAAGCACCGGTGATGTTGGCTTATTCTGCGCGGAATCGTTCGGCTTCGATTCGGATTCCGTGGGTTTCCAGTGCGAAGGCGCGCCGGATCGAAGTCCGCTTCCCGGATCCGACGGCAAACTCATACCTGGCATTCTCTGCCATGATGATGGCAGGTCTGGATGGTATCCAGAATCAGATTGACCCGGGTGCTGCGATGGATCAGGATCTGTATGAACTCTCTGCTGAAGCAGCAGCAGCGATTCCGACTGTCTGTCACAGCCTGGATCAGGCATTGGAGTCACTGGATCAGGATCGTGGCTTCTTATGTGCCGGTGGGGTCTTTACGGACGACCTGATTGATGGTTATATTGCTCTGAAAATGGAGCAGGTCACCCGGTTGCGGATGTCAACACATCCGGTTGAGTTTGATATGTATTACAGCTTATAGGCTGAACGCACTGCTCGTGAGCAACAAAAAAGCCGTAGTCATGACTGCGGCTTTTTTGTTGCTACAGCGTAATTCAGGGGTAGCATGATGCAACAATATCGACGGAATTTTCTGCGTTATCTGGCAGCCGGGGGTGCATTGCTGGCAGGTGGTTCACTGGCCTGGTCGTTACGTTCAGATCAATCCGACCGCTGGCGCCAGTTCTATCAGGTGCCGATACAGGGTCAGGCCCGGATACTGCATACAGCAGACATTCACGGACAATTGAATCCGGTTTATTTTCGTGAGCCGAATGCGAATCTTGGATTAGGTGAGTCGTATGCCCGGTTGCCGCACCTGGTTGGTCAGCAGTTGCTGGATCTGTTACAGATCCCGGCTGACAGCCCGGAGGCGTATGCCTATACCTATCTGAATTTCGAGGCGGCGGCGGCGCAATATGGTCGTATGGGCGGACTGGCGCACCTGAAAACCTTGTATCAACAACTGCGGGCAGCAGCCGGTGGTGTGCAGAATACACTGACGTTGGACAGTGGCGATTTGTGGCAGGGTTCAGCTACAGCCTTGTGGACGCGTGGCCTGGATATGGTCGAAGCAGCCAACCTGCTGGGTATCCAGGTGATGGTGGGACACTGGGAATTTACCTACCCTGAGGCAGAAGTACTGAATAACCTCGCGCTATTTAAGGGAGAATTTATCGGCCAGAATGTGCGGGTGAAGGAAGAGGCCTTATTTGGTGACGACTACCCTGAGCTGGTTGCGCAGAATGATGGGCGCGGGTTGTTTAATGAAGACACCGGACATGCCTTTCAGCCTTATACATTGCGGGAAGTCGCCGGGCACCAGATTGCAGTGATCGGACAGGCATTTCCGCGCACGGCGAATACGAATCCACCTGGCTTTTTTCCGGACTGGACCTTCGGGTTGCGTGAGGATGACTTAAAGGATCTGGTTGCCAAGGTGCAACGTGAACACCAGCCGGCAGCGACAGTGTTGCTATCGCACAATGGCATGGATGTCGACCTGAAGATGGCCCGGCGAGTGCCTGGCCTGGATGCAATCTTTGGTGGGCATACTCATGATGCGATACCACAGCCAGTAAAGGTGCCGAATGGCACGGATGAATGCTGGGTGACCAATGCTGGTTCGCATGGCAAGGTAGTTGGTGTGATGGATCTGGCGATAGCAGAAGGGCGGGTGCAGCGCAAAACCTATCGGATGTTGCCGGTGTTTGCACAACAATTAGACCCTGACCCTGAAATGCAGGCATATATCCGGCAGTTGCGGGACAAGGTCTATGACAACACCATTGTCGAAAGCCGAAACCCACGTTATTTCTTTCAACCGACCCGGGTTGGTAAGACCTATGCGCAGATTCTGGACGAACGGTTGGCGATAGCGGGTACCACCCTGTATCGGCGTGGCAATTTTATGGGCACCTGGGATCAGGTGATCTGTGATGCACTGCGGTCGGAATATCAGGCAGACATTGCCTTGTCACCTGGTGTACGCTGGGGGCCCAGTGTATTGCAGGGAGACTGGATCCGGATGGAAGACGTGATGGCACAATGTGCCATGACCTATGGCGAGACCTATGTCACTGAGATGAGTGGGCAGCAGATCCTCACCATGCTGGAGCAGGTCGCAGATAACCTGTTCGAGCCGGATCCCTATCGTCAGTCAGGCGGGGATATGGTACGGGTCGGGGGACTGAACTACCGGATTGCACCGCAACAATCGTTAAATCAGCGTATTACTGATGCCAGGCTAGATGATGGTAAGACACTGGTGGCGGATCAGACGTATACAGTGGCAGGCTGGGCAGTGGTGGGACGTGTGCCGACAGGGCGGCTGATCTGGGACATTGTGCGTGACTATATCGTGCAGGCCAGAGATGTGCAGCAGGTGCTGCACATCAGCCGGATGAATCACCCGACGCTGATTGGTGTGGCGGATAACCCGGGTTTAGCTGATTATGCCGGACGGTTGATATGACCCGGTGCCACCCGGAAAGTAGCCACGGATAGTGGTTGCACCACCTTGCTCAATGGCGTCTATCCGGTATGGCTCTCCGAGGGCGTCTGCGGCCTGGATGGCCGCAGCCGAGCCCCCACGGACGGGTTTATGGCGTACCTCGGAGAGCTTGCCGGGTAACGCAGACACTGAAGTTTGCTTCTGTGGCCTTTTCAGCGGTGCCCTGACTCAGTCGGTTCACTTAGGTTGCTGTTGCAACAGGTCACGAATTTCGGTGAGTAAGGCAGTATCTGGTGGGGTCGGCTCAGCCGGGCTGCTGGCACGTAGTTTGTTCATGCCCTTGATGGCCATAAAGACCGCAAATGCGACGATAGTAAAATCCAGCACCGTCTGAATGAATTTGCCGTAGGCGATCACCACAGTCTGGGTCTCATCACTGGCCGCCTGCAGGGTGACCACGAGGTCGCTGAAATCCATGCCGCCCAACAATAGCCCGATTGGTGGCATCACAATATCGCGCACGAATGAAGATACGGCTTCACCAAAGGCGGCACCGACAACAATTCCGACGGCCATATCGACCATGTTGCCGTGCAAAATAAATTTTCTGAATTCCTGAAACATAGCGCAATATAAAGGCATAAGGCGATTTCCAAATAGCCTCATACCACCTGAGCTTGTCTTTTTGCCCCTCTTCTGCGTTGTGGAAGCCCTTAA
>JAHDCB010000139.1:3105-4390 GCA_020630035.1 Gammaproteobacteria bacterium | reverse complement strand
TTTTCCAGAATCACGAAGACCGGATCAATAAAGATGTTGCCACCCTGGCCGGTGCCACCTTTAACACTGGTGGTAATCTTGCTGTCTTGCAGGTGCAGCCGATCACGTGTTTCGATGTGTATACCACCGCCACCGGCATTTTCCGATGCGGTGGTCAGGGCACTGCCATCACTCAATTCTATCGTCTCACCCGTGATGATACGCAGGTTGCCTGCCGATCCGGCACCCTCTGCTGTGGAACTGCTACCAGAGGAAATTTTCGCTCCTGCCAAGATGAGATTTGCTGCCCGCAAATTAAGGTCACCGGCGGCACCCGTACTCAAGGTATCAGCTGTAAGTGAGGTATCAAGCCCCAGCCAAATGCGGTGGTCGGCCTGCAGAAACACGGATCCACCCTGGCCCGGGCCAAGCGTCTCCGCAGAGATGTAAGCCCCTGCGGCAAACTCAATATCCTGCGCCTGAATCATGACCTCACCGCCAGCTCCGGCATTGTCCTCCACACCTTCAGTGCGCACATAGATACCGCTGGGTTGAGTACCTGCCTCATTGGTACCGGCAAAGTATACCTGCCCGGAGGCGGTCAGTGTCACATCGCCGCCCTGGCCAAAACCATCCGTGGTCGCAAGAATCTGAGCTCCTGCGACAAACTCAATATCTAACGCCTGTATGGTAACCTTACCGCCGGAGCCCGCATCGTCTTCGGTGCTTTCGGTGTGTACAAAGATACCGCTGACAAAACCGTCATTTTCTCCAGCAAAATACACCTGCCCAAAAGCGGTCAGGGTCACATCGCCACCCTTTCCAGCACCAAAAGTGTTTGCACTCAACTGGGCAACGTCGGTGAATCGGATATCGCGGGCTTGCAGCGTCAGGTCGCCCGCATCACCTGCATTGGCACCAGTACCATATGCACCCACAAAGATCCTTGCACTTGAAAACGCTATCTGGTTGCCTGCGTCCAGGCTGACTGAGCCGCCCTGGCCTGGGCCGTCTGTGGACGCAGAGATGCGAGCTCCTTTGGCAAACTCTATATCCTGCGCCTGTATGGTGATCTTGCCTCCAGCTCCGGCATCGTCCTGCGTGCTTTCAGTGCGCACATAGATACCACTGAATCGCGTACCAGTATCATTGGTACCAGCAAAGTACACCTGTCCAGAGGCGGTCAGGGTTACATCACCACCTTTTCCAGCACCCACGGTGCTTGCAATCAGCTGGGCAAAGTCGGTAAACCGGATATCGCGGGCTTGCAGCGTCAGGTCGCCCGCATCACCTGCATTGGCACCAG
>JAHDCB010000139.1:0-3005 GCA_020630035.1 Gammaproteobacteria bacterium | reverse complement strand
AAACTCTATATCCTGCGCCTGTATGGTGATCTTGCCTCCAGCTCCGGCATCGTCCCGCGTGCTTTCAGTGCGCGCATAGATACCGCTGGAAAAACTGTCATTTTCTCCGGCAAAGGACACTGTCCCAGAGGCGATCAGAGTCACGTCGCCACCTTGGCCGGTACCCCTAGTGCTTGCATTCAGTTGGGCAATGTCGGTGAATCGGATATCGTGGCCTGCGTCCAGGCTGACTGAGCCACCTTTCCCAGTGTTATTGACGATGGCTGTGATCCGTGCGCGTGAGCCAGTGAACCGAATATCTTTTGTGGCACTCAGTTCCACACTATGACCAGTGGCATTAACCGCACTGTTGTTATCTGCCGATAAACGGCTGTTGTTTGCAGTGATGTTCGCGCTCTGTACCCGGATGGTGCCAACTGTTTTGCTGTTGGCATGGTTGTTCACAGTGACAATGCTGTCGGCCAGGCTGATGTCTGCTTTGGTTATAGTGGTATTGGTGATACCGTTTGGAGTAGGCTGGACTTCTCCGGCTGAGGCGACCCCGACCAGGTCGATTCGTCCACCAGCAGCCTGGAGCTTTGCGCCTGAGGCGAGGCCAATCTCACCGCCGACCAGGCTGATCGCCTGGCCATCAGCAACATGTAACTGACTACCATTGATCTGGATCTTGCCAACACTCGCGTCCAGGAAGCCGAAGGCTTCCGGCGCGGCAACGGTCAGGGTCACGCCCTGGTCAGGATCAGCATAGATGCGCTGTCCATCTGCCAGGGTGACATAGTCGGCGGTGGTCGCATGAAAGGCGCCATTCACATCCAGGCTGGCATTTTTGCCCATCACAATGCCATTCGGGTTGACCAGGTACAGGTTCGCATCACTGGTGGTGCTTTTGATCTGGCCATCAATCCAGCTATCGTTCGGACCGGTCACTCGACTGACGATGTTTTGCGTGTCGGCTGCTGCCTGAAAGTCAGCAATCTGGCCGGTCTCAACGTTAAATTCGCGAAAGCTGTGCAGCAGGTTGCCACCCTGGGCAGTACCACCTGTGATTGAATGGGTTTGGTCTTGAAAAGTTGATAAAGTGCCAGCCGTATTATCAGCAACAAGGCCACCGCCTGTGGCAGCATTCAGGCCGGTGCTGAGAATCAGACTAAAAATAAGTAATAAGCAATGCATAGTACGCTCCCAAGCACCTCTGACAACATCATGGCAGTATCGACGAACCCAGCAATTTTCAGAGGTGCTCTCCTGTGTTACCGTCGCTGGTGTGGCAGCATAACGATAGTGCAACACTGATAACGTTCACAGCCAACTGCACCCGGTAGTTGAATTGGTTGCCGCCAGCAGGTTGTGTGAAGCCTGGTGTACTGCACTGGTCGGCACAGAAAGCGGCTCGGCTGACCGCAGCACACGCAGTGGCAAAGACGACAACAGGTCGTCAACCGGGGTTGGATAGGCATCGTATCCGGCCATAATCAGACGGCTGATCTTACCCTGACGCAAGTGACACGGCACTTGTGCCCAGTCAGTCGCATCCAACGGATCGGGTGTTGCAGTGACTTGCAGGCTGCCAGCATCCACAACCACTGCCTGCACATCGATATCGCCTGGTGTAGACAAGGCTGAAGAGGCTTCAATCGCTGTCGGGCCAGAGCGTAACAGATAGTCTGCGATCAGGGTGATATTGCCGCCCGGGCCACCGTGTGCATTCGCCTGGATCTGGCTGTTTTCCAGAATCACGAAGACCGGATCAATAAAGATGTTGCCACCCTGGCCAGAGCCACCTTTAACACTGGTGGTAATCTTGCTGTCTTGTAAGTGCAGCCGATCACGTGTTTCGATGTGTATACCACCGCCACCGGCATTTGCCGATTCGGTGGTCAGAGCACTGCCACCACTCAGTTCTATCGTCTCACCCGTGATGATGCGCAGGTTGCCTGCTGATCCGGCTCCGGGGTCAGGTGAATTGCTGCCGGAGATGATTGTTGCTCCCGTCGCTATGAGATTTGGTGCTTGCAGTTGCAGATCGCCTGCTGTACCAGTACCGAAGGTGTTAGCCATAAGCACAATATCGCGCCCTAATTGAATTTGGTTACCAGCCTGCAGCGATATAGTCCCTCCTTGGCCCGGACCTGATGTGAACGCTGATATTCGGGCACCTTCAACGAACTGAATTTCTAATGCACTGATGGTAATGTATCCGCCTGATCCCGCATAGTCCTCAATACTGTCAGCATTCGCAAAGATCCCACTGGATGCAGTTCGCGAACCATTAATAACGGCTGTGCCTGAAAAACGCACTAGGTCGGTAGCAGTTAGAGTTATATCGCCTGCTTTTCCAGCACTATAGGTGTTGGCACCTAATTGGGCCAGATCAGTAAATAATATGCGACGGGCTGTTAACTTTAGGTTTCCGGCATTACCAGCATTAGCGCCAACTTTAACGCCAGATTCATCAATGCCAAATGAATCTACGCGAGCTTGTGCGCCTTGAAACGTGATTTGATTAGTTGCGTCAAGGTTGACTGAGCCACCTTGACCTGTGCCATATGTTACTGCTGAAACTTCGGCATCTGATGTAAACTTAATATCCGGCGCTTGAATATTGATATTACCGCCTGTACCTGCCCCATCATCAATGCTTACGGTGTGTGAAGATATACTGCTATAGTTGGTAAAATGCACTTGATCGGTAGCTGTCAGAATCACATTGGCGCCTTTCCCAGCACCGTAGGTGTTAGCATTCAAAATGGTGTTAGTGAATAGCATTTCGCGAGCCGTCAGAGCCAATTTTCCGGAATTACCCGCATTGTCGCTTAAACCAAGGTTAAACAGGCGGATTGTAGAATTTTGAAACTCAATTCGGTTGTTTGCGTCTAGCATGATTGAGCCAACCTGACCTGGACCATATGTGGTTGCATTGATGTCAGCTCCAGCAGCGAACTTAATATCTGACGCCTGAATGGCGATTTTGCCGCCGGTGCCTGCATCATTTTCAACGCTTTTGG
>JAHDCB010000138.1 GCA_020630035.1 Gammaproteobacteria bacterium | reverse complement strand
TGCGTAAACCAGCTCTCACCCCCTCAAGTGGTACGAAAATACTTGACCACTACATCTGGTATGAAGGCTCAGGCCAGCAGCCAGCGTTGCAGCCCTTGTACGATCGGTAGAATGATCGGCATCAGCAGGCCGCTGAACAACAGCCCCAGTAAAATGAATAAGCCCCAGGGCTCGATTCTGGCATACTGTTGCGCCCAGGATGGCGGTAGCAGGGCAGTCAGGATACGCCCGCCATCCAGTGGCAAAACAGGCAACAAATTCAGCACCATCAGAAACAGATTGATCATCACCCCGAAAATCGCCATATAGGCGACAAACTCGGCGCCACTGCTAAACAGATTCATCCAGGTGGGTATTGTGGCAAACAACATCGCCCAGCCCAGTGCCATCACAAAATTGGCACCGGGACCAGCCAGTGCTACCCAGGCCATATCACGTCGTGGGTGCCGCAGCCGGCGCGCCAGTACTGGGACTGGTTTAGCATAGCCAAACAAAAAGCCGGCTCCTCCAAACAGCGCTGATAACGCATACAACCCCAGGGGCAGGGCGATGGTACCGATCAGGTCAATATGAGGTAGCGGATTAAACGTGACCCGACCGAGTGATCGCGCTGTGTCATCACCCAATTTATCTGCCACCCAGGCATGGGCGGCCTCGTGTACGGTGACAGCGAACACCAGCGGCAACACCATAATGGCCAACTGTTGTATCAGACTGAGTGATTGCATGGCATCAGGCTACTTTTTAAGTGGAAGAAAACAGAGCAATATCACCTTTGCCCTGACGTAAGACCTCAGGCGTAACGCCATCTAACCGCACCACACTGGTCGGCTCATCACCACAATAGCCACCATCAATGACCAGATCCACCTGATGTGCCAGACATTGCTGCATATCGTACGGATCTGTCAGCGGGCTGGTATCGTCCGGCAAATGCAGGGTCGTACTGACCAGGGGTTCACCTAACTGTGCACACAGTGCCAGCGCAATCGCGTTATCCGGAATGCGGATGCCGACCGTCTTACGTTTCGGGTGCCACAACCGTTTCGGTACCTGCTTCGTTGCCGGCAGAATAAAGGTATAAGGCCCGGGTGTCAGCGTCCGTACCCAGCGGTGAGCCGGATTACTTAACCGGGTATAAGCCGACAATTCAGCCAGGCTCTGACCAACCAGCGTAAAATTGTGTTTGTGATCTAACTGACGAATAGCACGCAGGCGTGAGAGTGCTGCCTTATCACCCAGATGACAACCTAAGGCGTAACACGAATCAGTCGGATACGCCATAATACCGCCCTGCTGGATCACCGCAACGGCCTGTTGGATCAGCCGTGGTTGTGGGTTATCCGGGTGAATATTGAGAATTGGTGGCATCAGCAAAATTTCACATATATTCCTGCCAGAGGTGACTTCTGACGATGTTTGAATCAGTGCGTATCGTATTGGTGGCAACCAGCCATCCCGGCAACATCGGGGCTGCTGCCCGGGCGATGAAGACGATGGGGTTTACCCGCCTGGTACTGGTACAACCACAATGCGACCCGTTATCCTCAGTAGCCGTTACCCGGGCATCCGGCGCGCATAGTGTATTAGACAATGCGGTCATTGTCCCAGACTTAATCAGTGCCATCGCGGATTGTACCTGCGCGATTGGCAGCAGCGCACGCCAGCGTGAAGCCCCGTGGCAGGCCATGCCACCGGCAGACAGTGCCAGGCTGGCACAGCAACAGGCGGCGCAAGGGGAGGTTGCCCTGGTGTTCGGACGTGAATCATCCGGACTGACCCGTGACGAACTGGACCAGTGTACCCATTGGGTGCATGTGCCGACCGATCCTGAATATGGTTCATTAAATGTCGCCATGGCAGTACAGATACTGACCTACGAACTGCGTATGCGCGCCTTAACTGGCAGCACAACGGCGGTGGAACCGCTTGATCCACGAGATCAGATCGCGACCAGTGCGCAACAGGCTGGCCTGTTCCGACATCTGCAGGATACCTTACTCCAGATTGGCTTTGTTCGACCCGGACATGAGCGCAGTACACTGCACCGGCTACAACACCTGATCCGGCGAGCTGTTCCGGTACAGCGCGAAGTGCAGATGTTGCGCGGCATCTTAAGTGCCGTACAACGCAGCCTGCCATCTACCCAACGACCAGAGTAAACACATGATGCTGACGTTATACAACACCCTGACCCGGCAGAAAGAAGTCTTCAAACCGATGCAGGCGGGGCAGGTCAGGATGTACGTTTGTGGCATGACCGTCTACGACCTGTGTCATCTGGGCCATGCCAGGGTACTGGTCGTATTTGACATGATCTACCGCTACCTGCAAGCAATCGGCTACCAGATGACCTACGTGCGTAATATTACCGATATTGACGACAAAATCATCCGTCGGGCACTGGAAAATAGCGAATCCTGGCAGACACTGACAGCACGTTATATCCGGGCGATGCATGAAGATTCTGCCGCACTCAGCGTATTACCGCCGAGTGCAGAGCCACGTGCGACCGAGCATATTCCAGCGATTATCGCGATGATTCAGCGTTTAATCGACAAAGACCATGCGTATGCAGCGACGAATGGTGATGTGTATTATCGGGTCAACAGCTTTGCAGACTATGGCCGGTTATCCGGTAAGACCATTGCCGATCTGCAGGTCGGTGCCCGGATACAGCCGGGTGAACAAAAACAAGAACCACTCGATTTTGCCTTGTGGAAGAGCGCGAAACCAGAAGAACCAGCCTGGGACTCTCCCTGGGGAGCGGGCCGACCGGGCTGGCATATCGAATGCTCGGCGATGTCAACCCAGGCTTTGGGAGACTCGTTTGATATCCATGGTGGCGGGGCTGATCTGGCCTTTCCGCACCATGAAAATGAAATAGCACAATCTGAAGCAGCGACCGGACACCCGTTTGTCAACTACTGGCTGCACAACGGATTTGTCAGAATCAATGATGAAAAAATGTCCAAATCGCTGGGCAATTTTTTCACGATACGTGACGTGATGCAAAACTACACGGCGGAAGAAATTCGCTATTTCATCCTCGCCAGCCATTATCGCAGCCCGTTACATTATGCAGATGCACAACTGGCCCAGGCACGTGCCAGCCTGACCCGGTTATATACCGCCTTACGCGATCTGCCGACCACTGAGCCGACAGGCGCTGAACAACAAACCACAGCATTCCATGCTGCCATGGCGGATGACTTTAATACACCAGAGGCACTAGCAGTGTTATTCAGCCTGGTGCGTGATATCAACCGAACCCGCCAGACAGAGCCGACACATGCTGCCGGGCTGGCGGCGACCCTGCGGACACTTGGCGGAATTCTGGGTTTATTGCAACAGGCACCCGATGACTATCTGCGCGGAGAGACTATCAGTGGGCTGAGTGTGGCACAGATAGAACAACAAATCGCGCAACGAGCGAGCGCGAAAGCAGCGAAAGACTGGGCGAGGGCAGATCAGATACGCGCTGAACTCACCGCAGCCGGGATTCTTCTGGAAGACAACCCGGCGGGGACTCGCTGGCGTCGCCAAGCATCACACGTTAATAATCAGAAGACCTGATTATGGAACGATTCTTTAACAATGCCGGGCCGTCGGTAGCGGAAGATCATTACATGATTGATCCACTGCAACGGATTAACGTGACCTACATAGAGCGACTGATCCGGCAAAAACGTTATTTTGTACTGCATGCCCCCAGACAGACCGGCAAGACCAGTTGCCTGATGGCCCTGATGCATCACCTGAATGCGCTGGGCTATGAACTGACTGATCTGCGGGTACCGGACTGGTCCGTACCGATCACCCTAGAAGACTATCGGGCTGCGTGGGAAAAACTCATCCAGTCGCGAGTAACGCACCTGGACCAACTACAGGAAAAACTGAAAGAACAGCGTGTACACCGGGTGATGGCAGCCGTGCTTGCGGGAGAAGCCCATGCCGACGAACTGTCGGCAGATGGTGTGCAATATGTGGCTGACCTGGGTCTGATCACCACCTTTCCTGAGATACGTATAGCCAATCGAATCTACCAGGAAAATATCCCGCGAGAACTGGTCTGGACTCGCCAGATCGGGATAACACATCAGCAACACTGGTACTTGACAGCACAGCGATGGCTGGACATGCACAAACTGCTGGCGGCATTCCAGCAGTACTTCCGTGAACACGCCGAGGCCTGGATAGAACGTTTTTCGTATAAAGGGCACCTCTAAAAAAACCACTGGTCGGTTGATAAATTTAGGTTTTTTCAAAAAATTGTTTTTAACGCAAACTGGTACCAGTTTTCAGTCTGAAATTGACCATTTTCTGATCAATTTCAGGTTTTCAGGCTGTAGTGGTCAAGTATTTTCGTACCACTTGAGGGGGTGAGAGCTGGTTTACGCA
>JAHDCB010000137.1 GCA_020630035.1 Gammaproteobacteria bacterium | reverse complement strand
ATATGGTCGGACCAGAGCCCGAGTGGTATCTGTCCCAGTGCCTGCATCAATCCGTAGATGCCAACTGCCAGGCCGGCTAAGACGGGTGTACTACCGGGTTGTCCCTCAGCAAACAGAGAGAACATCGGTAACATCAGAAAAAACCCGGCCATGCGGGTACCATATACCGCCGCCAGGCCGACTGTGGCGCGCCGTTCGGTAGCGGTCAGAGAGTTCGGGTGTGACAAAATATTCTCAGTTCTGAAGAGATAAATGTATGTTCAGTCAGAATCGTGACCAGTTGCGTCAGGTATTTCAGGCCAGTTGGGACAAGTATCAGCAACAACAGCCGCTACAAGGTGTTGAGTCTTTGATTGTCGCAGTGATTCAGCAACACCCGGAATATCAGCCATTGTTTGCCGACGCCGCAGCCTTACATCAGGACTATACACAACAGACAAACCCCTTTCTGCATATGGGAATGCATATTACGCTGGCAGAACAGTTACAGGCGGATAAGCCGGACGGTATCCGTCGTTTGTATCAGCGTCTGTTGCGCCGGATGTCAGATCCGCATCAGGTTGAACACCGAATGCTGGATTGCCTGGCGCAAGTGTTATGGGAGTCGCAGAGTACCGGCAGGCCGCCGGATGAGGCGGCGTATCTGGCGCAGTTACAAAAAATCTAAAATAGCGGCTTCAATCGCGTCTGGTGAGATCTGCATCTTGTGTTGCACCGGCCGGTGGAAGATATCTGCAATCTGTGCCGGAACCGGCTGGTTGGTTGCCGCAGCAACCTGACGCAGTGCCTCTGCGTCGGATAATCCCGGCGTTTGTAGCAGGGCAGTTGCCAGGGTAGGGGAGAATTTGGTCCATTCAGCGGTCGCACAAATCACGGTTGGGATATTCCGGTCCGCCGGATGTTGTATCCCGAAGGAGGTGGCAGTATGTGGGTCGATTACATAACCCTGGGAAAATACATCGTGCATGTAGGTTCTGACTTCTGCATCTGTGGCAAAATCTGCCGCAAAGATTGCCTGGAGTTGTGTCAGCTCCTGTGCGTCCAGGGCATAATGACGTTCTTGTGTGAGTGCAGACATCAGGGTTCGGGTGCGTTCCGGGCCAAACAGGTCAAATAACAGACGCTCGATGTTGGATGAAATCAGAATATCCATCGCTGGTGCATGTGTGTTGATGACCTGGCGTTGGCGCAGATCGTATCGACCAGTGCGGATAAAATCTGTCAGCACATTATTCTGATTCGAGGCAATCAGGATGCGGTCTATTGGCAGCCCCAGCTTGCGGGCATAATAAGCCCCTAGGGCGTTGCCGAAGTTGCCGCTGGGGACATTGATGTTGATCGATTCGCCGAGCTGCAGAGTGCCACGTCGCACCAGCGACAGATAGGCCGCGATGTGGTAAATCTGCTGGAACATGATCCGCCCGATATTGACAGAATTCGCGGCGGACAAGCGTGTGTTTCTGCGGGCCAGTTGCGCCTGGAAGGTATCGGAAGATAATAGTGCCTTCAGGGCGTTCTGGGTGTCATCGAAATCGCCATGAATACCCAGCACACATAAGTTAGGCGCGGTTTCTGTGACCATTTGCAGGCGTTGTACATCGGAAGTACCACCAACCGGATACAGACAGACCACCTTCACCCAGGGGCAGTGACGAAACGCATGCAGAGTTGCGGGTCCGGTATCGCCACTGGTGGCTGCCAGCACCAGGAATTGTTCCTGCCGTGTGGCTGCCAGATGCGACAGCAAGGCCCCGAACGGTTGTAATGCAATATCCTTAAAGGCCCGGGTCGGGCCGTGATATAGCTCGTTGACGAATAAGTTATCGGCCAACTGGTGTACAGGGATAGGTGACTGCGGGTCATCAAATTGTGTGTATCGAGCTAATGCCTGATGCAGTACCTCAGCCGGGATGTCAAGTTGATATAAATCTAACACGGCAGAGGCGAGTGAGGCATAATCTGCATGCAGTTGCTGTGTCAGAAAACCTTCCGGTAAACGCGGTAGTCTGGCCGGCACATACAGGCCACCAAAGCTGGCGACAGGATTCAGCATGGCCTCTGAAAAGGATACCTGATGCGGTCTGCGGCCATCATTGCCGCGCGTTTCAATACACTGCATGTGTCACCTCAAGATAGGGTCTGACTACCGAAGCTCGCAGCTGAGCCCTCTGCGGCTTTTCGGCGCGGCAGTATACCACTCGCACACTGTCTGAACGATGTTGAACACCCCTCGTGCCTTATTATTTGATCTGGATGGAACCCTGGTGGATACTGCGCCCGATCTGGCGGCGGCATTGAACCATACCTTAGTTCAGTATCAACAGCCGCCATTGCCACTGGCACGTATCCGGCCCGTGGTGTCGTATGGTGCACGAGGCCTGATCCGGTTGGGTTTTGGCCTGACCCCCGAAGATGCTGAATTTACCCCGATTCGTGAGCAACTGCTGGCGTATTACCGGCAACATCTGTACCAGCACAGCAGTTTGTTTCCGGGTATGCAATCTGTATTAGCACACTTGGCAGCGCGACAGATTGTGTGGGGTATCGTGACGAATAAGCCAGGTTGGCTGACTGAACCGCTGCTGGCTGGATTGCAACTGACGGATCAGGTAGCAGTAATCGTCAGTGGGGATACTTGTGACCGCCCGAAGCCAGATCCAGCGCCAATCCATTATGCCTGTGAGCAGCTCCGCCTGGCCCCACAGGCGAGCTGGTATCTGGGAGATGCAGCGCGCGATATGCAGGCCGGACGGGCTGCTGGCTGTGTGACGGTAGGTGCCGCGTATGGCTATATCCATCCGGATGAACGGATTGCAGATTGGTCGGCAGATCATCTTATCCAGCGGCCAGCAGATATTCTGGATTTATTAGCAGCATGTCAGTAGCTGATCTGGAACAACTGACCCCGGGTACGGCGGCTTATTATGTGGCACGTTGTGCTCCTGTGCACCAGCGGGCGGCGGTCACGGTATGGTTGCTCTGGTTTGCGCAGCTGGACCAGTTGACGGATCGGGTAAAAGATCCGGGTGTCGTGCGCCTGAAACTGGATTGGTGGCAGGCAGAGATCGAACGACTACCGAACGCACAGCATCCGCTGACCACCAGACTGGCACCCTATGTACAATCTGCCTGGCAACGTGAGCAGATGCGCCAGGCAGTCGTGTCCATGGAACAGCGCATTCTGCAACGTACCCCGACGGATCTGGACGACCTACTGGCGCAGTGCCAGCAGCAGGGCGGTAGTCGGGCGATTCTGCTCGCTGACAATGCTGCACCGACATTGCAACAGCGTGCCGCTGAACTAGGTCGTTATCATGCCCTGGTGGAACGCATCAGACATTTACAGCGTGATTGGCAGCAGCATTATCTCAGCCTGCCGTCAGACTTTTTGCGTCAGTACGGCGTTGATCCGGCTGATCTGATCGCAGACAAGAAACAATTATCAGTCGCACTGGACGCACTATTGGCGTTGTATGCACAACCCATCATGCGTGTATTGCCGGAACTACGTCGGGAATCGCGCCTGCATCAGCCGTTGCGGCAAACGGTGCAGGCCATGCACCTGGTGCGTCATATGCGCCAGTGCGGTTATCTGTATACCACAACACCCTGGCAACTGACGCCATGGCGCAACTTATGGTGTGCTTGGCGAATGCGTTAGTGGTTCCGGCATATTACTGAAGTTACGCACTTTCCAAATCTCAGTGTCAGGATTACCCGGCATGGTTCTCCGAGGGCGTGCGGCCATGGATGACCGCAGCCGAGCCCCCACGGATGGATTTATGGCGTACCTTGGAGAGCCATGCCGGGTAATGCTAAGTTGATATTGTTGAGCAAATATTATCTGTGCTAGAGGAATACTAAATTTATAGCAATGGACCTGATACATAATGATAGAACCAGAGGCACATGACACAGTATCTCATCTTCGACTTATCGAAGATCAGCAACCAGACAGTTTACACGTCTGGCGATATACTCTGGGAGATAAAGAATTTGCGCAATACCAGGCAGATATAAACCGTATCGCTGCTCTGACAGGACCCGTATTGATTACGGGGGGTAGTGGTACAGGAAAATCGACCTTAGCAGAAGAAATTCACCGACGATCACCGAGATCAGATTATCCTATGCATCGTTGGGGGTGTGGAGAATTAGATTCCGGGCTGACCGAAGCGACTTTATTTGGACATACGGCGCAAGCGTTTACCGGAGCGCGGAAGGCGGCGCCTGGATTAATTCAGGCGGCGCATCAGGGTACTCTGATACTGGATGATATTGATTATGGCTCTTAATGGATTCCGGGTTGGTCGGTGAGAAAAAGTCGTAAAAGTGAATCCATGAGCTTTTTACCTCGTTGTTTGGCATTATGGATAAATTCGAAAAACCCCAGATAGTCAGGTAA
>JAHDCB010000136.1 GCA_020630035.1 Gammaproteobacteria bacterium | reverse complement strand
CCTGATTCACGCAGGTCGGACATCACCGGGCGTTTGTTCGGGCGTTGTTCCAGCGAGCGGTTGAGTTGTGACAGGGCGATCACAGGGACATTCAGTTCCTTTGCCATTGCCTTCAGGGAGCGTGAGATGGCCGATAGTTCGGTAGCGCGGTTTTCTTTATTATCCGTGCCCTGCATCAGTTGCAGATAATCAATAATTACCAGTCCCAATGCCTTGTGTTCCCGTTGCAGGCGGCGGCAGCGGGCACGTAGTTCGGTCGGTGTCAGTGCGGGGGTGTCATCAATAAATAACTTCGCACGACTGAGCAGGTTGACCGCCGAGGTAATGCGTGGCCAGTCATCATCGGTCAATTTACCTGAGCGGATTGCCTGCTGATTGATTCTGCCGAGTGAGGACAACATCCGCATCACCAGTTGTTCCCCCGGCATTTCCATCGAAAAAATGGCCACGGGTAGTTCCGTGGACAGGGCGACATGTTCGGCAATGTTCATCGCAAAGCTGGTTTTGCCCATCGAGGGGCGTCCAGCTACGATAATCAGGTCGGCATCCTGCAGGCCGAGTGTTTTATGATCAAAATCGTGGAAGCCACTGGCGAGCCCGGTCAGTTCCTTGCCGCTGCTGAAGCGTTCTTCAATCTGGTCAATGGTAGTGGCCAGTAAGGTGTTGACTGGCTTGAAACCGGCTCGTCCCCGGGCATGTTGTTCTGCAATCCGGAATACCTCGGCCTCGGCCAGATCCAGCAGCTCGTTCACCCGGCGTCCCTGCGGGCGATAACCGCTTTCGGCAACCTGATTCCCTACCTGAATCAGTTGTCGGGTGACCGAATGTTCGCGCACGATGCGTGCGTATGAGGGGACGTTGGAGGCGTCCGGGGTATCATTCGCCAGGGCGCCCAGATAGGGCATGCCGCCGACATCACCCAGCTGCTGGTTGCGTTCCAGTGACTCAGCCAGTGTGACGATATCAAATGGCTGATCATCTTCATCCAACTGACGGATGGCAGCAAACAACAATTGATGTTCCCGCCGGTAAAAGTCTTCAGCAACCACCTGATCCGCGATCTTTTCCCAGGCCTGATTATTCAGCATCAGGCCGCCAAGTACGGCTTGTTCCGCCGGGATGGAGTGTGGGGGTACCCGGAGCGCATCCACAGCCGGATCACCGCTGGGTGGCATCAGTTCTTCTGTGTAGGGTGGTATATCGTCAGGGGAGTCGGTGGACATGGTTACCAGATGGATTGGTTGATATAGCGAAGTTGTGCCTGTACCTTGCGTACGGATTCATTCACGGTGGTGCGTATCCGGTTGATACGCATTGATTCACCCGCCTTTAATGGAAAACTAATTATGCTTTGTGTTCAGGTGGTGGAGGGCTGACATAGATAGGATTCTTGCGGGGGGGGATCAGGCCGTGTGCCGGGTAGGGATGTGGCGTGAATATTTGAGGCCCAGGCCATATACAGATAAGTAGGCCAGGCTGGACTGCAGCGGACCAAATCCCAGCAGCGGGACTGCCAGGGCGTTGGCGATGCCAAACCCGGTCCAGAGTAGCAGACTATTACGTAGTCTGTGTTGCAGTTGTTCGGCCAGCGGAAACAGGTCACTGATCGGCGCGAGGTTATCGTCAGTCAGCACAATCTGGGCGGTTTCGCTCGCAATCGGCGCGGCACTGTTCAGGCTGATAGAAACGTTTGCCTGCTTCATGGCAATGGCGTCATTCAGGCCGTCGCCGATAAAGCAGACATTCCCGCCCTGATCCTGATGCCGTTTTACAAAGGCGGCCTTGTCCTGCGGCAGTACATCGCCGTATGCTGCATCCAGTCCTAAATCATCCGCCAGGCGCTGGGTTGGTGCCTGCTGATCACCTGAAATAACCGCAATCTGTGCGAAATGTCGTTGTCTGAGGTGGGCCATCAGTGTTGTGATTTCAGGGCGCAGCCTGGGTCTGAGTTCCAGCATCCCCTGTAATATGCCATCGACAGCAATCAGGATAAATGTATGTCCGGCAGCGGCCTGCATTGCCTGCTGAATCGTGTCCGGTAGTTCGGCCTCGGTAGTGTGTATTGCCTGCAGAATGAAACGCAGGCTACCGACTTGGATACGCTGTTGTTCGACCTGTACGGTAACGCCCAAACCTAAGTCATACTGGCTATCGCTGACCGGCGGCAGGGTGATCTGACTTGCCTGCGCCTTGGCCACAATTGCCCGGGCAATCGGGTGTTCCAGGCGTTGTTCAGCTGCAGCTGCCAGGCCGAGTAGCTGATCCGCTGTCTGCTCGCCACAACAAGTGATGGACGCAACTTCAGGCAGGGTTTCCGTTAAGGTGCCGGTTTTGTCGAACAACAGGGTGTCTATCTGCGGGAGTGATTCCAGCACCCGCCCATCTTTGATGAGTGCACCTTGGGCGTTGATCCGTTGCAAATGGGCCGCAGTTTGTACCGACAGCATCGTACGCACAATGCTCATGGGTGCGCTGAACAGAATAGCTATAGCGGAAGAAATGCCCAGAGTAAATGCGGTTAGTGCACTGATTGCAAAGACCGGTAACACAGCCTGATCCGTCCAGTATTCGCCGCGTAACTGGAGCGCGGTTTTATAGTCGCGAGTTTGCTGGAGCAGGTTGTTCAGTTGCTGGATACGGTTGTCTTCCCCACTATGGGTTGCCTGGATTACCAACCGACCACGGATCACCAAGGTGGCTGCCAGGACATTGTCGCCCACAGTTTTTTCTGCCGGATTCGCTTCGCCAGTCAGTGCCTGTTGGTCAAGCAGAGCCATGCCGGACTCAATCTGACCATCCACCGGGATGGTTTCACCTGTGTTGACGACAAGTCTGTCGCCGGCCTGTACCTGTGTGAGTGGTATCTGGTACTCTTGCTCGTCAGCACTGAGTCTCCAGACCTGACCAGGGGCAGCATTGTAGGCATCCGTGATCCACTGAGTCGCATTTTTACGGCTTTTGTGAACATAATGGTTGCTCAGGTGGTACACCATATTTTGCATGCCGGCAGCAAAATAATTCTCTGACCCCAGCATCAACAGGCCAGCGAGAGTGGCATAGGTCTCGTTGGTGGTGCGTTGATTATTCTGCCATTGATGTAGTGTATCCCGCAGCACCGGGTACAGGTTGTAGCTGATGATACCCGCACTGACGAACCCCAGAGGGGGGTATAGCCAGGCGCCACTGGCAAACAGCATGGATACCGCACCGACCTTCGTCTGGTACCAGTCCTCCCGGCTGGCAGCGATATCCGGGTCGAGTCCACTGGTTTCGGTCTTAGCCGGGGTGACTTTGTGCCGCTTTAGCCAGTGAGTGCCATAACAGACGCTGGTTAAAATGCTGAGATTAGCGATGAGCATTGGCCGAGGCCTGTTCTGAAGATGGAGGCACGTCAGCAACAGTGATTTTAGCGAGTTCTTCTGCGGTGGAGGTGATATCGCAGGGTGTTAAGTCGGCTAATTGGTCGGTCGCGATACCATTGGTGCGCATGATGTCGCACAGCATCTGTATCTTGTGTTCCAACACATGCAGATGATCCAGTGTCCGGTGCAAGGCATCGGCCATCGGATCTGGCGCATCGCGTGTTGCGCCATAGGCATCAAAACCGAGTTTATAGGCCATTTTGGCCCGACGCTGAGTATCATCTGTGGTATCACTGTGTTTAATCAGGTGCCCCGGTACGCCGACAACAGTGCTGTCTGGCGGTACTGGTTTGAGTACGACGGCATTCGAGCCGATCCGCGCGCCGGAACCAATGGTAATAGGTCCCAGGATTTTTGCTCCGGCACCAACTACCACCTGATTACCTAAGGTAGGATGACGTGGGCCTTTGTGCCAGCTGGTACCTCCCAGGGTCACACCATGGTACAGAGTACAATCATCACCGATGACAGCAGTTTCACCAATCACAACCCCCATGCCGTGATCAATAAACAGGCGCTGCCCAATACGGGCACCCGGGTGGATTTCGACGCCAGTCAGCCAGCGTCCTAAGTGCGCCAGCCAGCGTGCCAGCCATTTTGCACCTTGTTGCCACAACCAGTGAGTACAGCGGTACAGCAAAATAGCATGTACACCTGGATAAGTCGTGAGGACTTCGAAGCGATTGCGGGCTGCCGGGTCGCGTTCAAATACGATCTGCAGATCCTGGCGCAGTTGCTCAAACATAAAAAAAGCTGTGTTCTGGTTGGGTGATATGGTAGCTTACAGTACCAGGGGGCGTTCTCAATCAGCTTCAAGACTTGATTTCGGCCCTTTTCCGCGCTGACTGTGTTGCAATTCGTTGCAATAGAACAACTATTACGCTTGATTGCGCCTTGTCAGCACAAAAAATGACTCAAAATCACTGTCACTCAGCTAAATCAAATTTGAATCGTGGGCAGGTTGTAAACCTCGCCCACGACCAAAGGGGCGAGAGCTACGCCTCTCCCCCTTTGGAATCCCCCATTG
>JAHDCB010000135.1 GCA_020630035.1 Gammaproteobacteria bacterium | reverse complement strand
GGTAACGCCGAAACGAATTTTATGTGCCCCAGCTATTACGCCACATCAATTTGAAGCACACCCATACACGCGCACCGGCCAGACAAATTCATGCTGTTCCAATACCTTGCCCCGATACTCTGATCTGTCAACGTGCCAAATGAACCTCAGGCTGCCTATATTCTGCATACCCGCCGTTTTGCTGAGCGCAGCCTGACGGTTTCTGTATTTACTCAGTACGCTGGCCATATGAGGGTGCTGGCAAAGGGTGTGCAGGTGACTAAGTCACACGGCTTATGGCAGCCATTCACACCGTTATTTATGAGCTGGCGCGGGCGTGGCTCATTACCCACTCTCAGCCTGATTGAGGCTGCCGCAGCACCGCATATCCTGAGTGGCAGAGTCGGTTATTGTGGCTTTTACCTGAATGAGCTGATACATCGTCTGACGGTGCCTGCTGATCCGCATCCGGTGTTATTTGCCCATTACACCCGCAGTTTGGTGGCATTGCAGGAGTCAGACGGTACCAACCGGCAACTGGAACCGATTTTACGCGACTTTGAATACCACCTGCTGGAAGCACTCGGTACCGGCCTGCTACTCTCGCATGATTGTTATGGTCAGCCGATTGTGCCTGACGTTTGGTATTATTACCACCCGCTGCAAGGCCCGGAGCCGGCACCGCCACAGGCGGCAACCGCATTTCGCGGTGCGACGCTGTCGGCGTTGAGAACGCATTTGCAACCCGAACATTATCGCGAAGCCCGCCGGTTGATGCGGCAGGTGCTGGATTATCACCTGGGTGGTAAGCCATTACGAAGTCGCGAGCTGTTCCAGACAGGCGCATAACCACAGACTTTGCACGGGTGCACGATCGTGCGCCCCTAACAGGACATTCATCACGTGGACACACCGGAATCTATCATCATCGGGATTAACCTGATTATCCATTTTCTGGGCTATTCGATGATTTATCCCCGCTTGGCGGGGGGCGATATCAAAAAACTCGGTATCAACAGCATGCTGGCGAATCTGGTCGCCCTGGCCGTGTCCGGTTTTATCTTCTGGGATACCGGTGTTGAATTCAGCCTGATCTTATTTTCGGTTAACTGGTTCTGGTTCTGTCTGACCGTGTATCTGGTGATAGACTTCCCGCTTTCTTTGTACTACACCAACAAATATGACATTGATCCCGATTAGTCGGGCTGTCGAACACTCACTACACAAGGCACCTCCGAAAACGTTTTCAGAGGTACCCTGTATTCATTATGGATCGCTTGTATGACAACCTTCACCCTGATCTTTTTAATCACGCTCGCTGCTGGTACCGGCCTGCAATTGTGGCTGTCATGGCGGCAAGCGCGGTATGTGTCTGCCCACCAGCATCAGGTGCCGCAGGCATTTGCGGAACAGATCACCCCGGATCAGCACCGTAAGGCGGCACATTATACCCTCGCGAAACTGGTAGCAGAACGTTGGGAGATCTTATTGGGTGTTGCGGTATTGCTGATTTGGACCCTGGGTGGGGCGTTACAACAACTGGATCAGTTTTGGGCTGGTATCACCGCTTCTGCCTTGTGGCAGGGTACCGGCCTGATTCTGTCGGTATCCCTGATCAGCAGCCTGCTGGCGTTGCCGCTGGCGATCTGGCAGACCTTCGGCACAGAAACACAGTTCGGCTTTAATAAGAGCAGTCCGCTGCAATTCGCTAAGGATCAGGGGTTAGAACTAGTCCTGAGTTTGGTGATCGGGTTACCACTGGTGCTGCTGCTGCTGAGCTTGATGATCAGTGCCGGCAGTTTGTGGTGGTTCTGGGCCTGGTTCGGACTGATGGGTTTCATGTTACTGATCAACTGGGCCTTTCCGATCTGGATTGCGCCGTTATTTAATACCTTCAAGCCATTACCGGCCGGTAGTCTACACACCCGGCTGGAGGCCTTACTGGCGCGGTGTGGGTTTGCCAGTGACGGTATCTTTGTGATGGATGGCTCAAAACGTTCTGCGCACGGTAACGCGTATTTTACCGGCTTTGGCAAACACAAACGGATCGTATTTTATGACACCTTACTGGATGGGCTGAACGAAGATCAGATAGAAGCCGTGCTGGCGCATGAGCTGGGGCATTTCAGGTGTCACCATATTCGCAAGCGTCTGGTGGCGATGGCACTGTTTTCGCTGGCCGGGCTGGCTTTGCTCGGCTGGCTGGCTGAGCAGTCCTGGTTTTATACCGGACTTGGTGTGCACCAGGACTCTCCGGCACTGGCCCTGATGTTGTTTTTTCTGCTGATGCCGGTGTTCACGGTATTCTTCAGTCCGTTGTTGTCGCGTTCTTCACGCCAACACGAGTTTGAAGCAGATCGGTTTGCTGCCGAACAGGCCAGTGCGCAGGCACTGATTTCCGGGCTGGTGGCGATGTATCGTGATAATGCCAGCACCCTCACGCCGGACCCCTGGTACTCTGCCTTTCACCATAGCCATCCGCCAGCGCCGGAACGTATCGCCCACTTACAGGCTGTATCGACCTGATATGGCCCGCCCTCGGCTGACCCGACGGCAACGGGAACGTGTTGCCCGCACACGTCAGGTCAGTGCCGACCTGTCTACAGCCGAAACTGATCAGAACACCCGACCCGGACGAGTGGTCGTGCGCCATGGGCGATCAGTCATGGTCCGTACACCGCAGGGTGAATCTGTGTTGTGCGTATTGCGCCAGCATCTGGATGGTGTCGCTTGTGGTGACCAGGTTCGCTGGTGTCTGACTGAGCAGGATCAGGGCATTGTGATGGCACGGGAAACCAGGCGTAATGTGCTATCCCGCGCTGGCTTTCAGGGACAGATTAAACCGCTGGCGGCCAATATTAGCCAACTGATCATTGTACTGGCCGCAGAACCCAGGCCGGTGGGTTATTTATTGGATCAGTATCTGGTTGTGGCGACACATCTTGATATTACCGCAGTGATTTGTCTGAACAAGATCGACCTGTTGCCAGCGGATGCACAGCGAGCGTTTGGTGCCAGTTTTGTCCACTATACTGAGCTGGGTTATCCGGTGGTTCAGATTAGCACCAAAACGCCTGACGGGCTGCTCCCGTTGCAAACCCATCTAGCGGGTCATACCAGTGTACTGGTGGGTCAGTCTGGCGTTGGCAAATCGTCTCTGGTGAATGCGCTATTGCCGCAGTCAGCCCGGGAGGGCAACCTGTCTGATGCGACCGGGCTGGGGCGTCATACCACTTCTGCCAGCACCTTATATCCGTTACCGCAGGGTGGTGAATTGATTGATTCACCTGGTGTACGCAGCTTTCGACCAGGGCAGTTTACCCGTCAGATGCTGGAGCGTGGCTTTCCCGAACTTCGGGACCTGATCAGCCAGTGCCGCTTCAATGATTGTCAACACCAGACCGAACCTGGTTGCGCGGTCCAGGCGGCACTTGCGCAGGGCCAGATTCATCCCGCACGTCTGGCGAGTTTCCAGCAGATGTTGCGTCAGTTGATTGAGAACGGCTCCTCTACTGTATGATCAGGCACCAATACCAGAATCGTCGTACTATTTACTATGCCAGAGCTTCTCAGCCCACACGATACTTGCTTTCAGAAGTTGATGCAGCAGCCGGAAAATGCGTCGGCCTTTTTTCGGTGCTATCTGGCACCGGAATGGCAACAACGGGTGGATTTGAGCACATTGACCCTGGATTCGGGCAGCAGCATCACCACTGAATTTGAGAAGCTGCACAGCGATATCCTGTATCGGGTCATACTACGGGAATCTGAAGCACAAGGTCAGACGGCGTATCTGTATACGATTGTCGAACATCAGAGCACACCAGATAAAACGATGGCCTTGCGTCTGTGGCGTTATAAGGCGAATTTGCTGATGCGGCATGTGAATGAAGCAGTGCTGCCGCCGATACACACGATGGTGTTTTATCACGGTCACCGCAGCCCATATCCGTACAATCTGGATCTGTCGCAATGCTTTGGTTCAGATGTATATGCGCAGCATACCTTGCAGGGTGCGCCACAATTGATTGATGTGCCGCAACAACCTGATGTTGAACTGCTGAGCACCGGTCGTGCTGGTCTGGTGAGCTATTTTTTCAAACATGTACGGGATGCTGACGTACTACCCGCTCTGTCTGCCTTACCGGCAGAGCTGTTGCGTCATATTACCCGCGAGTCAGATGGCCTGATGTTACTGGAGACGCTGATCAACTATTATCAGCAGCAGGCCAGTACGCAGGATTCGTTACAAGCGATTCAACAAGTGGCTGATAAACTGGAGCCACAACAACGGGAGAACATCATGAAGCTGGGCGAAGGACTCATCGCACACGGCAAGCAGCAGGGTGAGCGAGAAGGCAGGCGAGAGGGTCGGCGAGAAGGTAGGCAGGAAGGTGTGTATGAAGTAGCGGCGAATATGTTGCGAGCTGGAACAGAGCCGGGTTTTATTCAGCGGGTGACAGGGCTATCTTCGTCAGATGTGCAAAAGCTGGTGACTAATGCCTGACGTTATCCACCAGCAGTTACAGGCCGTGTTGAGCACAATGAGTCT
>JAHDCB010000134.1 GCA_020630035.1 Gammaproteobacteria bacterium | reverse complement strand
TTATGATAGAGATTTAAATAACTTTCGTTTGTTGTTTGACCTGAGAGCGATCAGTGTTGGTATTATCATTACACGGTGTGATGACCTGCAAAATATCTTTAAACAACTGGGGCGCGGCTCATCTTACGGTGCTTCTACGACGCATATGAGTAAATTATTACCTAGAATTGAAGGCGGTGGTGCTGCCGGATGTCCAGTGCTGGTTTTTGGTATATCACAAAGGCTTTATGTAGAAGATGTCTGATTCTGTCGCTGAGATTACTGCCGACCTTTTGCATACAGTGGGTGATCGTCGATATGCTACTGTGTTGGCCGATCCGCCCTGGCAATTCAAAAACCGAACCGGCAAAATGGCACCGGAACACAATCGGCTGAGGCGTTATCCGACCTTGAGCCTGGCGGATATCCAGGCACTGCCGGTTGCCGAGATTACTGAAGATACCGCACATCTGTATCTCTGGGTACCGAATGCATTGCTGGCAGAAGGTTTGCAGGTGATGCAGGCTTGGGGGTTTACCTACAAAACAAACCTGATCTGGTACAAGATACGTAAGGACGGCGGACCGGACCGTCGTGGTGTCGGCTTTTATTTCAGAAATGTGACTGAAATGATTCTATTTGGTACGAAAGGAAAACAGGCGCGCACCTTGGCACCAGGCCGTAGCCAGGCAAATCTGCTGGCCTCGCGGAAGCGGGAACACAGCCGTAAACCAGATGAACAATATGAACTGATCGAAGCGTGTAGTTGGGGGCCGCGAATTGAACTGTTTGCGCGTGGTCCGAGGGCAGGCTGGACTGTCTGGGGAAATCAGGCAGCGGACTATAAGCCCGACTGGTCAACCTATGCGTATCATTCCAGGGAGCAACCCGAACAGACGTCGCAGGGTCAGTTATTTTAATCTGAGAATTTCCCGCAGCTTGCTGCGGGGACAAAATCATGAGGGTTTCCAAAGAGGGAGAGGCGCCACGCTCGCGCCTTTGGTCGTGGGTGAGGTTGCATACCTTGCTCACGATTTAACTGAAGTTACGCACTTTTTAAACTTCAGGGTTTAAATTTGATTCGAAAAACTAGTAAGGTATAAGGCTATGGCACAAAAAAAGTTTGAAAAAGATAGTCTCTGGGAAGATGCAGACCTGAATAAAGACGGCATTATCAGTGACAAAGAGCTGGCTCTGACCGAAAAAATAATCCGTATGGAAAATAATGACAAGATGGCAGATCAGCAGCGCATGATGGTCTGGGTGTCGTTAATTTCGGTCATTCTGTTTATAGTGGTCTTGCTCACACCCTGGGTCAGTATCGAACGAGTCGATGTGCTGATTTCATTTGGCAGTACCTGGGTGGTGGCAAATATGGGTATTATCGCGGCCTTCATAGCCAGCAATGCCTGGATCAAATCCAGAGAAAATCAGACACCGCCGACCTGATTGCCGCCAGTAGTGAGACGACGCAGCCTGTATTATTGTGCTATTGGCTTTGGTGCCGGGCGTTTGCCGAAGATGCCAGGTACTTATGGCACTTTGGTGGGTCTGTTATTGTATCTGCCACTCGCGTTATTATCGCTGCCGGTATATCTGTTACTGACCTTGGGTGTGATTGTGGCCGGTATCCCGATCTGCCGGTATGGTGCGGAACAACTGGGTCGTCATGATCATCCGGGTATTGTCTGGGACGAAATTGCCGGATTTTTAGTTGCGATGATTGCTGTGCCGCTCAGTCTGTCATCTGTGCTGGTCGGGTTGGTGCTGTTTCGATTGTTCGATATTCTGAAGCCCTGGCCGATCTGCTGGCTGGATCGGCAGATCCCGGGCGGGACTGGCATGATGCTGGACGATATCCTGGCCGGGGCAGTCACTTGTGGTTGTCTGCATGGCCTGCTGTATGCGGGTTGGTTGACATGAGCCGGCTGCGTGAACGGCTGGGGTTGTCTGTTACCGGCGGACTGTATGCGATCACGGATCCGGATCACCCGCAGTTGACCCAGGCAGTTGAACAGGCCTTACAGGGCGGTGCCTGTCTGGTGCAATATCGGGATAAACATGCTGAACCCGCCAGGCGTCGCGCCCGGGCTTTGGAGTTGCTGCATTGCTGTGCCGCATATCAGGTTCCTCTGATGATCAACGATGATGTGGCACTGGCTGCGGAGATCGGTGCGGCTGGCGTACATCTTGGCCACCTGGATATGCCATTGGCACAGGCCCGGCAATGCCTCGGGCCGGATGCCATCATCGGAGTGTCGTGTTATAACGAGTGGCACCTGGTGGAACAGTTTGCGACTCAGGCTGACTATATCGCACTGGGTCGTTTTTTTCAGTCAAAGACCAAGCCCCAGGCAGTATTGGCGGATATCACCTTATTACAACGCGCCCGTGGCTTACCTTGCCCGGTTGTGGCAATTGGGGGCATTGATCAGCACAATGGTGCTGACCTGGTGGCAGCTGGTGCAGATCTGCTGGCAGTGGTACAGGGTGTGTTTGGCTCACCGGATATTCGTCAGGCGGCGCAACAGATTACTCGTTTATATGCTTAATTATGATGTCTGAGCATCCTTTTCAAACCGCCCGGCGTTATATTGCCGGTGGCGTCAATTCACCGGTACGTGCCTTTAACGGGGTAGGTGGCGATCCGCTCTTTATTCGTGAGGCGCAAGGTGCCTATCTCACGGATACCCGAGGACAACGTTATATTGATTATGTTGGTTCCTGGGGTCCGATGATTCTGGGGCATGCGCATCCGGATGTGGTGGCCGCAGTGCAGGCGGCGTTGCCGCTTGGCCTGTCTTTCGGAGCACCGACTGAGGTTGAAACTGAACTGGCCCGCACGATCTGTGAGCTCATGCCTGCGATGGAACTGGTGCGTATGACCTCGTCCGGCACGGAGGCCACCATGTCAGCGATTCGGCTGGCGCGTGGTTATACCGAACGTGACAAAATTATTAAATTCACCGGGTGTTATCACGGTCATTCGGATTCTTTGCTGGTGCGAGCTGGTTCTGGCGCATTGACGTTAGGTCGACCGTCTTCCCCCGGTGTACCGGCGAGTCTGGCGGAACATACGCTGAGTCTGGATTATAACGATCTGTCTCAGGTTGAAGCAGCGTTTGCCCATTATGGTGAACAGATTGCCGGGGTTATCGTGGAGCCGGTTGCCGGCAACATGAGCTGTGTGCTGCCCAGGCCGGAATTTTTACCCGGATTACGACGCTTGTGTGATCAGTATGGCAGTGTGCTGATTTTTGACGAAGTAATGACCGGATTTCGGGTGGCACTCGGCGGTGCGCAGGCATTGTATGATGTCACTCCGGATCTGACGACGCTGGGTAAGATTATAGGTGGTGGCCTGCCGGTCGGTGCGTTCGGTGGTAAGTCGGAGATCATGGAATATGTGGCACCACTCGGGCCAGTGTATCAGGCAGGAACCTTATCCGGTAATCCGGTGGCAATGACAGCAGGTCTGGCGACACTCAACTTATTGCGTCAACCTGACTTTTATGCCGCACTGAGTGCTCGGACTTGTGAGTTGGTACAGGGCCTGAAGTCAGTTGCTAAACAGAACCGGGTGCCATTTACCTATAACCAGATCGGTGGCATGTTCGGTCTGTTTTTTACTCTGGCAGGCAAGGTCAGTGATTTTGCTGGCGTGCGCGCGTGCGTGCCAGAACAGTTCCAGTTGTTTTTTCATTCGATGTTGCAACAAGGTATTTATCTGGCACCATCGCCGTTTGAAGCTGGTTTTGTATCAACAGCACACCAGACGGCGGATATCGAGGCCACCGTCGCAGCGGCAGATCAGGCATTTGCGGCTATCGCCAAAGAATTTCGGTTGTGAGTGAGACCTTCGACAGCCTGTTGCTCTGGATCAGCCAGCACCCGGAACAGGCTGGCTGGGTCATCGGGATAATCGCCTGTATTGAATCTCTGGCCCTGGTGGGTGCGGTGATTCCTGGTGCTGTCATTCTGATTGGTGCGGGTGCCCTGATCGGTGCCGGTGTGCTGGATTTCTGGAGTAGCTGCCTCTGGGCGACCGCAGGTGCCATTATTGGTGATGGTGTCAGTTATCTGCTGGGGCGGCGTCTGGACTATCTGACCACTCGCTGGCGTTGGCTACAGGTACACCCGGATTATGTGCAGCGAGGTGTTGACTTCTTTCAACGTTATGGTGATATCAGTGTGGCACTGGGCCGCTTTCTGGGTCCGACACGGGCAGTGGTGCCGATGGCAGCTGGGATTCTGCAGATGCCGGCACGTCGTTTTTATGTGGTGAGTATAGTATCGGCGATTGTCTGGGCACCGGCGTATCTGGCGCCAGGGATATTGTTAGGCCACAGTGTAGGCCAGAATGACTGGGGCCAGATTCTGCTGTCTGTACTGGGTCTGACCACGATTCTTCTGGTCTGGCTGGGTTTGCGCCATATCAGCCAGCGCAACAAGACATAATCGGTTACGGCGTGCGTCACCGTCAGGAAAAGCGTGTAGGGGAGCACGGCGAGTGCCATTGCCAGGGGAAATACGTAGGGGCGCATGGCATGCGCCACAATCAGAGTAGGATAATCGGGTGCAGATGGTGTCCCCGACAGGGTTCGAACCTGTAACCTACAGCTTAGGAGGCTGTCGCGCTATCCAGTTGTGCCACGGGG
>JAHDCB010000133.1 GCA_020630035.1 Gammaproteobacteria bacterium | reverse complement strand
CCGGTCGAAGGCACCGAATACACACTTGAAGCAGATCTCATCGTCTCCGCGATCGGGCAGGGCGGTAACCTGCAGGGGCTGGAAGTACTGGACAACGGTCGCGGGCTGATCGATGCCGATCCCTACTACCAGGTAAAAGAGCGCCCCGGTCACTTTGTCGCCGGTGATATCGTCCGGCCGCACCTGTTGACCACCGCCATCGGGCAGGCCACCGCTGTGGCCACCACCATTGAAAACTACCTGGCCGGGAAGGAAGTGCGCAAGCGGCCGAAGGTCGATGTGCATCACTTCAACCTGATGGATAAACTCAACGAGTCAAACCTCGAAGTCGCCGATTACGATCATTCAGCTGACTGGGGTACCTGTGAGGCCGACTTTGCGGTGCATAACTACGAAGATCGTTCTGCCAGTGAAATCGCCAGTGCCAATGAACTGTTTCTTGGGCACTGGAAAGAGCAGCACCGAAACAAACGCGATGAAAACGTACCGCAGGGTGACTCTGTGCTCGGTCACTTTGAAGAGCGGATCGAACTGCTGACCGAAGAGCAGGTAAAAGCAGAAGCTAGCCGATGCATGAGTTGTGGCATGTGTTTCGAGTGTGATAACTGCGTGATCTACTGCCCGCAGGATGCTGTGTTCAGAGTCAAAAAAGACAAAAGCACCACCGGTCGCTATGTCGACACCGACTACAACAAGTGCATTGGCTGTCATGTCTGCGCCGATGTCTGCCCGTCTGGTTATATCGACATGGGGATGGGGCATTAGCCATGTGCCCTGAGCGTGCATTCGGGCTATGGGCAATTCTCTGGTTGCTATTGGCGTCAGGGTTGGGTCATGCCAGTGACGAAGGTCCGATTATTCCACCGGCATCTTTCGGTGATCAGTGTGTGGCAGACACCGAAATAATGCGCAAGCAGCATATGAGTCTGCTTAATCACCAGCGTGATGAAACCGTGATTGAAGGTGTTCGAGGTAATCCGTTCAGTCTGGTGGGCTGTGTGAATTGCCATGCGCAAAAAGATGATAACGGTCAGGCGATCCGCATAGACGCCGAGGGCCAGTTCTGTGAAAGCTGTCATGCCTATGCAGCGGTAAAAATTGATTGCTTTTCCTGTCATGCAGCACTGCCCGAAGAAGGCTTTGGTAACACGCATGAAGTCATCGGACTGAATACTCCGGTTATTGCGCCACTTGCCGCCGCCGATCCTGCAAAACACTTTTCTCATCAGCAACGACAGGTATTGCAATCGCACCGGGTAGCGGCAGGCCCGCACAATCAGCTGCGCGGCAATGCTGCGTTGAAGAACATCATCAGCACACACACAACAGAACATCAACGGCCTGTTAACAGTGATACCCGGTAACGGTTAGCCATGCAAAGCTCCTCCACAAATAACAAAAATAGCAAGGCACAGCAGGCTCGCCGTCGCTTTTTACAGAAACTCGGATTGCTGGGTGCAGCGGCTGATTCATATACCCTGCTTGAATTACAGGCAAAAACGACTGCATCCGCTGCATCCGGTGATAAGCGCTGGGGTCTTTTAATCGACACCTCAAAGTGTGCCTCGGGTTGTGATGCATGTGTGCGTGGCTGCAATACAGAGCATGGCATCGATGCCTCCGACAGTGATCTCACCCGTGCACAGTGGATTCGTAAAATAGACCTCAAAGACAAGCTGACCGGTAAGGAGTCATCGC
Organism: Gammaproteobacteria bacterium; assembly: GCA_020630035.1. GTDB lineage: Bacteria > Pseudomonadota > Gammaproteobacteria > Chromatiales > Chromatiaceae > JAHDBG01. The sequence continues at coordinate 3,018 of JAHDCB010000133.1, read as the reverse complement.
TGCCGGTCATGTGTCAGCACTGTGATTCGGCGCCTTGTGTTGATGTCTGTCCGACCGGTGCATCGTTTAAAAGAGCTGACGGTGTTGTGCTGGTCAACAAACATACCTGTATTGGTTGTCGTTACTGCATGATGGCCTGTCCGTACAAGGCGCGTTCGTTTATTCATGAAAACCTGACTGAACAAAAACCGTCTGCACCGCGTGGCAAGGGTACCGTAGAGAGCTGTACTTTGTGTGTGCATCGCATAGACAGCGAACAGGATATGCAACCCGCCTGTGCGGTTGCGTGTACCGATGAGGCGCACAGCGCTATTGTATTCGGTGATCTGAATGATCCTGACAGCAATATTTCCAGGCAGCTTCAGTCAGCCGGTGGCAGCCAGATCCGTTCTGATCTGCAGCTGAACACCGGTGTCCGGTACCACGGCCTGTAACGGTGGCACAGGAGCGCTGATTCATGTCCAATCCAACCACATACTTCCAACCGGTCAGAACCTGGTCGGGTAATTATCTGATCTGGATGTTCGCTTTGGTTTTGCTGGTACTGGCCGGAGGGTATTGTGCCTATCATATGGAGCACGAAGGTCACCACATTACCGGTATGAACAACAGTGTTGTATGGGGGCTGCCGCATGTTTTTGCGATCTCACTGATTCTTGCCGCATCGGGCGCACTCAACGGTGCCACACTGTCATCGGTGTTCGGTAACAAGCTGTATACCCCTTATGCGCGATTATCAGTAGTGTTGTCAGTGTGTTTGCTTGTCGGTGGCCTGATTGTGCTGGTGCTGGATCTCGGGCGCCCCGATCGGCTGGCGGTAGCGATGACCACCTACAACTTCCGTTCGATCTTTTCGTGGAACATATTTTTATACACCGGCTTCATTGCCATCGGGGTGATATACCTGGCCACCATGCTGGAGCGCTCGCTGCAACGCTTTAACCGACCGGTCGGCGCGCTCGCACTCCTGTGGCGTATTGTGCTAACGAGCGGTACCGGCAGTATTTTCGGTTTTCTGGTCGGTCGCAGTGCGCTGGATTCCGCCATACTCGCGCCGTTGTTTATCGCATTGTCTCTGGTCATGGGCAGTGCCGCACTGGCACTGGTGATACCGTGGGTCAGCCGCTGGCAGCACTCCTCAGTAAGCCTGCATCATGCGCCGCCAACCCGGCAGTCAATGATGAAGTTGTTGCTGTGGTGCGTGCTGGCGGTGTTATATTTTTCAGCGGTACATCATGTCACTAACTTGTACATCGCAGAACACAGGCAGGACGAGCACAATGTACTGCAGGGCGCGTTTGCAGGGGTTTTCTGGCTGGGGCACATTGCAATAATTGCCACCGGGCTGGTGTTTTTACAAACCCTGCGTCACAGCGGCGAACTCAGCTCAACTGCATGGCACCTGCTGTGCGCTGTGTTGTTAATAGCCTGCGCGATGATCCTGTACACCGTCATCATCGGCTCCCAAAGCACACCGCAACTGTTGTTCCCCGATAAAATAATCACCGCCAGCAGCTTTGGCGATGCCGGGGTCCCCGCCTACCGACCCACCTCCTGGGAGTGGGGTTTCGGTATGGGGGGCATCGCATTGTCTTTATTGTTGCTGGGGTTGGTATTGCGCGTGTTACCCATCAGCCCGACATCACAGTCGTAGCGCTACCCATGAATTCGAACAACGCACAGTGCGGGTACCTGGTCTCCGCACCATGGCGTTCCAGTGGCAAAACGCTGGTGTCCATTGGTCTGGCGCATGAAGCGTATCGTCAGCAACTGGCAATTCAAACATTTAAAAAAGGGCCGGATTTTATAGATCCGTTATGGCTCGCCGGCGCCAGTGGCAAACCCTGTTACAACATAGACCCGTGGTTTCAGCAACCCGATGAGTTGCTCGATGCATACCATCAGCGAATGCAGCCCGGTATGTTCGGTCTGGTAGAGGGCACCATGGGATTACACGATGGTCTGCGCACCGATGGCAGTGACAGTAATGCCGCTATAGCAAAGCAACTGAAGCTGCAGGTGATTGTGGTGGTCGACTGTCGCGGTATGCATCGCACAATTGCCGCTTTGATTAATGGTTTGCAGCACTTCGACCCTGAAGTGAAATTTGCCGGTGTGATATTGAATCGAATCCGTTCGGTGCGTCATGCCAGTAAAGTGCGCGCTGCCATTGCCCGGCACTGCCGTTTGCCGGTGTTGGGTGAAATCCCCGAAAGCAACGCCGTGCGAATTGCAGAAAAACAACTGGGGCTGGTGCCTGCCCCCCAGTTCGATAACAGTACCGCGTGTATTGAATCAATTGCCGATCTGGTGCGGGATCACTGTGATCTGTCAGTACTGTTTGACGGTGTTGAAAAATCGGCACCCGTCGATACACCACCCACCGGCAGCACAGCGGCATTAACCATTGGCATTGCCAAAGATGAAGCCTTTCATTTTTACTATCAGGACGATCTCGATGTGTTTCGCCAGCGTGGTGTTCGCCTTATTGAATTTTCGCCACTGCGCGATCAACTGCCGGACAACCTTGACGCGCTGCTGATTGGCGGCGGGTTTCCCGAGCGCTACGCACAGGCACTTTCGCACAACAAACCACTGCGCCAGCGACTAAAGTCGGCTATCGAAGCCGGGCTGCCGGTGCATGCGGAATGTGCCGGATTAATGTATCTGTGTCAGTCGCTGCAGGTGAATGATCACAATTTTGATATGGTCGGAGTGTTCGATGCAAGTGTTACGATGCAAAACAAGCCGGTAGGCAGAGGCTATGTGACGCTCAGACGGCTGAGCGATAACGCCCGGATCGCCGCGCACGAGTTCCATCACTCAAAAGCGCAATTTGAACCGCAGCAGGGCTTTACCCATGCGGTCGAACGGGGCTACGGTATTGATGGCACGCACGACGGTGTTTGCCGCTTTAATGCCTGCGCGGGTTATGCGCATGTCAGGCATACGCGGCAGACCCCCTGGATAGATGATTTCTTATCCAGGGTGGAGAGACATCGGCGCAACACAATTGTA
>JAHDCB010000132.1 GCA_020630035.1 Gammaproteobacteria bacterium | reverse complement strand
TTCTGATTGGCTGCTAATCTGTCCAATCCGATCCCTGGCGCCATGGATTCCGCGACTTCGCGCGGAATGACGCGCAGCGACATATTGGGAAATGGTGTAGGTAACATACGGGAAAAGAGGCAGAATAACGCTTGCCAGAAACCTGTGGTAACAAATCACCACATCAGTTTGAATCGCACCCAATACTGTTCGATTCATCAGCATATTGCTTCCAGAGAGATACGTATGGCGACATCAGAATCCATCACACTCCAGGTTGACGGCAAGACCCTCACTGCTCAGCCCGGCCAGATGTTGATCGAAGTGACCGATCAGGCTGGTTTGAGTGTGCCACGTTTCTGTTATCACAAGCACCTGTCTGTCGCGGCTAACTGCCGGATGTGTCTGGTCGAAGTCAAGGGCGCGCCCAAGCCGTTGCCTGCGTGTGCCACGCCTTGTGCTGATGGCATGGAAGTTGCGACCCAGTCCGACCTGGCTCGAGAGGCGCAACAGGGTACGATGGAATTTCTGCTGATCAACCATCCGCTGGACTGCCCGATCTGTGATCAGGGCGGAGAGTGTGAGTTACAGGATGTGGCGATGGGCTATGGTGGCGATGTGTCGCGCTATACCGAACGCAAGCGGGTGGTACAGGACGAAGATATCGGCAGTCTGATCGCAACAGATATGACCCGTTGTATCCACTGCACTCGCTGCGTGCGCTTCGGCAGTGAGATTGCCGGATTACGTGAACTGGGAGCCACCGGACGTGGCGAGCATATGCGCATCGGTACCTATATCGCGCAAAGTGTTGCCTCTGAACTGTCTGGCAATGTGATTGACCTGTGTCCGGTCGGTGCCTTGACCTCCAAACCCTATCGATACACAGCACGTTCCTGGGAACTGACCCAAGCGGAAACGATAGCACCACACGACGGTGTTGGCAGTAGTCTGTACCTGCATCTGCGCCGGAATCAGATTATGCGGGCAGTGCCGAAGGAAAACCCGGACTGCCACCAGACCTGGATTTCAGACCGGGATCGCTTTGCCTATACCGGTATCAACCACCCGGATCGCCTGAAACAACCGATGATCCGGGAAAACGGCAAGCTGCGGGTCGCCAGTTGGCCGGAGGCCCTGCAGCAAGCCGCTGACCTGATGCAGGCGACACAGCCTGAACGGCTCGGACTGCTGGCATCACCGAACGCCACGTTGGAAGAGCTGTATCTGGGTCAGCAGTTGATGACTGGTCTGGGCAGCCGGAATATTGACCACCGCCTACGCCAGGTTGATTTTCGTGATGAATCTGCGACGCCGCCCTGGCTGGGTTGCCGGTTTGCTGAGCTGGAACAGAACGACATCACCCTGCTGATCGGATCCTGGCTGCGTAAAGATCAGCCGTTATTAAACCACCGGGTGCATCAATCCGTGCGTGCCGGTGGGCAGGTGATCGCAGTCAATCCGGTTGCATACGACCACAACTACCCGGTCGCCCTGGATCTGGTCGTCTCCCCGGCACACATGGTGCAGCAGCTGGCAGGCATTGCGCAGGCACTCGGTGCCAGCACAACAGGTATCACCGTCACAGCGACTACAGAACATCAGCAAGCCGCTGCACAGCTCAGAGCCGCATCGCGTGGCAGCATTATCCTCGGCACAGCAGCGCAGATGCACCCGGACTATGCCTTACTGCGGCGGCTGGCAGCACAGATTGCAGCAGCGGCAGACCTGACCTGGGGGCAGGTTGGTTTTGGCAGCAACGACCTGGGAGCCTGGATAGCCGGTGCTACACCAGGTTACAGTGCTGAAAACAAGTCGGCTGCCGGACAGAATGCAGTACAGATGCAGCAGGGTGAATGCGATACCCTGGTTCTGCTCGGGCTGGAACCGGAGGCCGATGTTGCCGATCCGCAGCAAACTGCACAGGCCTTGACCCGAGCTGGAGTTGTCGCCCTCAGCGCCTATCGCAGCCCATTGCTGGAGCAGACCGCTGACGTGATATTGCCGATTGGGGTTGCCACGGAAACCTCAGGCAGTTTTATCAACCTGCAGGGCGACGTGCAGAGCTTTATTGGTGCCACTCCACCACCGGGCGAAGCCCGGCCTGGCTGGAAGGTGTTACGTGTGCTGGGCAATACCCTGAAGCTGAACGGTTTTGAGTATCTGGATAGTACCAGCATTCGTGATGAGGCCTTACAGCACCATACCGCGCCCCTGCCAGACAATCGTCTGCATCCGGGTGCGGAGACACTCCAGCCAGTTGCGGATGCGACAGGGTGGCAGCGGATCGGCGGGGTGCCGATATATGCGACTGATGCCATCGTGCGCCGCGCTGCACCGCTGCAGGCCACACCGGATGCCTGGGATGACACAGTACGTTTGCATCCAAATATGCTGGCAGAACACCAGATCGCAGATGGTGCGACGGTCCGCCTGACTCAGGGTGAGTGCAGCAGCGTACTGACCGCCTGTGCAGATGCACGTGTGCCGGATGGTTGTGTCTGGTATCCGGCTGGCTTGCCGAATGGTGCGCAGCTCGGCGCCAGCTTTGCCAACAATGTTCGACTGGAGCTCGCCTGATGGAATACCTGCAAACCTTCTGGGCAGAACTGCCTGTTGTGGTGCAGATCCTGCTGAAGATAGCGGCGATCATGTTGCCGCTGATGCTGACTGTGGCCTATTACACCTATGCAGAGCGTAAGGTGATCGGGCATATGCAGTCCCGGATGGGGCCGAATCGAGTGGGATTTTTCGGTTTTCGGTTGCTTGGGCTGGGTCAGCCGATCGCGGATGCGGTCAAGCTGATGTTCAAAGAAATCGTCATCCCCAGTGGCGCAAACAAACTACTTTTTCTGCTGGCACCCTTATTGTCGATCGGCCCGGCCCTGGCAGCCTGGGCGGTGTTCCCGTTTGATGCCGGGCTGGTGCTGGCAGACATCAATGCCGGACTGTTGTACATCCTGGCGCTGACCTCACTCGGCGTATACGGTGTGATCATCGCTGGCTGGGCGTCTAACTCAAAATATGCCCTGCTCGGTGCGATGCGCTCTGCGGCCCAGATCGTCGCGTATGAAATTGCGATGGGCTTTGCCCTGGTCGGGGTGCTGGTGGCGGCGGGCAGTCTGAATCTGGGAGAGATCGTTACAGCACAACAAGGCAGTATCCTCAGCTGGTACTGGTTACCTTTGTTGCCGCTGTTCGTGATTTATTTCATCTCTGGTGTTGCCGAGACCAACCGGGCACCATTTGATGTTGCCGAGGGTGAGTCTGAGATTGTGGCCGGATTCCATGTCGAATATTCCGGCATGACCTTCGCGGTGTTCTTCCTGGCTGAATATGCCAACATGATCCTAATTTCAGCCCTGACCGCGTTGATGTTTCTCGGTGGCTGGTTATCACCCTTTCAGGGTACATTCCTGGAAAGCTGGTTTGCCTGGGTGCCGGGCATCTTCTGGTTTCTGCTGAAAACCGGCTTTTTCATGTTTTGTTTCTTGTGGTTTCGGGCCACCTTCCCGCGTTACCGCTATGACCAGATTATGCGTCTGGGCTGGAAGGTATTCATCCCGATAACCATCGTCTGGATTGTGCTGGTTGCCTACCTGAAAGTCAGTTAAGGAAGAGATGTGAATACAGTCATCAATTATCTGCGCAGCCTGTTTTTATTTGAGCTATTGCGAGGCCTCAGCCTGACGGCCAGGTATATGTGGCGTAAACCGTTTACCCTGGAATATCCGGAAGAAAAGGCACCGGTCTCACCACGCTTTCGCGGCCTGCATGCCCTGCGTCGCTACCCGAACGGAGAAGAGCGTTGTATCGCCTGCAAACTGTGTGAAGCAGTCTGCCCGGCGCTGGCGATTACGATTGAGGCCGAGCCACGTGATGACGGTTCACGCCGCACCACCCGTTATGATATCGACCTGTTCAAATGCATCTATTGCGGCTTTTGTGAAGAATCCTGCCCGGTGGACGCCATCGTGGAAACTCGCGTGTACGAATACCACTTTGAACAGCGCGGCGAACAGATTATGACCAAACAAAAGCTGCTGGAGATTGGTGATCAGTACGAACAACAGATCGCTGCTGACCGGCAGGCACAGGCGGCAGTGCGTTAATCAGCAGCGGGTACAGCGGCTAAATCCATCTGCGGACAGGCTGCCAACAAATCTTTGGCTGGCCCTAATCCAACAATTAAAAGATCAGGTGCTATCGCCACCAGCGGCTCCAGCACAAACCGCCGCTGAGTCAGTTGCGGATGTGGTACCACCAACCGCTCGGTCTGAATCGTGTGTTCGCCAAACAACAAGATATCCAGATCCAGAGTGCGTGGCCCCCAGTGACGCAGGCGTTTGCGATGATGGGCCTGCTCCAGTCCCTGCAATGCATCCAGGAGTGCTTCAGCCTGCAGAGTGGTCTGTATGCAAGCTACCGCATTGATATAGTCCGGCTGGTCTGCCGGGCCAACCGGTGGAGAGCGATATAACCCGGATTGTGCCAGCGTCCGGGTTTCCGGCAATGCGGCCAGCCCCTTAAACGCGGTTTGTATCTGTTGTATCGGATCGTCCAGATTACTGCCCAAGCCGATATAGGCTATTTCAGTCTGCTGCAATGTAGGTTTCAATGCTTGCTCCTGGTATCGTCATACACTGACTTGTTCTTGATATCGGATCTGAAGTTAGGCAAGTGTGTAACTTCAGCCCATCAATCTAAGGATTCCCCGTGTAGTGGTCTAATAATCTCGTACCACACGAAGGGGTAAGTTACCCTGACCCTA
>JAHDCB010000131.1 GCA_020630035.1 Gammaproteobacteria bacterium | reverse complement strand
AACGCTTGCCAGAAACCTGTGGTAGCAAATCACCACATCAGTTTGAATCGCACCCTTTTCCAATCATTGGAAAGAGTGTGATTGCATTATGGCAGTCAACTATTATAAGCCGAATATAACCACAGAGTAGCAACCCAGAGGCTGTCAATTGATAGCCGGCTAGTAAATTTTTGAGAAATATCAAGTTATCGTGTCTTTACATAAACGACTGAAAGAAGGCGGGTTTTTATGTCTCGCCGGGCTGAGTGTCTACCTGCTGATGGCCCTGCTGACCTATACCCCGGCAGATCCGGGCTGGAACTATGTTGGCCCGCGTGCAGACGTGGTGAATATCGGTGGGCTCATCGGCGCCTGGCTGGCCAGCGTATTGTTATCGCTGATCGGTAACATGGCATTCATCCTGCCTTGGATGTTGCTGTGGAGCGGCTGGCAACTGTTTCGCGAACGTCACCAGGATACGATCGGCTGGCAACTGAATCTGTTGCGCATCTGTGGCCTGATCCTGACCCTGGCTGGCGCGACCGCACTCAGCACACTGCATGTGCCATTCGGACACGGCTGGCCAGCCGGGGCGGGTGGTATTCTCGGCCAGGGTCTGAGCAGCGCAGCAATCGGCCTGTTCAACCCGGCAGGGGCCAGCTTGTTGCTGGGAGCGGTCACCCTGACTGGCTTTACTTTTTTCACCGGACTTTCCTGGTTGTGGGTGATGCAGGGACTACTGGGGCTGGCGGTGCAGACCTACCAGCGCTTGCTGGTGGGCCTGCACCAACTGGCCGCCTGGTGGCGAACACGCCGGGTACAACGAACGCGTGGTGCGGCACGTGCAGCAGAACAACAACGCATCGCCCGCAAGCCACCACCGGTAATCAGCCTGCCGGAACCATCGGCAACACCTGACCCGCAGACCCAGGCCAGATTACAGGCCGAAAAACAACTCGAATTGCTGGAGCCGGTGCTGCCACACGCCTTGCCGGAGCTGAGCCTGCTGGATCAGCCGCAGCAACAGACTCAGCAACTCTCGGCAACCCATTTGCAGTCCTTGTCAGAACAGGTAGAACGACGCCTGGCAGACTTTTCGATTAACGCTGAAGTGGTTGCAGTACGACCTGGCCCGGTGGTTACTGTGTTTGAGCTGCAACTCTCAGCCGGCACCAAGGCAAGCAAAGTAACCGGCATTGCCCGTGACCTGGCACGTGCTCTGGCGGTGATGTCGGTGCGGGTGGTTGAAATCATCCCGGGCAAGCCGGTGATCGGGCTGGAAATACCGAATCCGCAGCGTGAAATTGTGTATCTGAGCGAGATCCTGCAGTCTGACAGCTATGCCAGGGCAAAATCACCTCTGACCCTGTCACTTGGTAAGGACATCGCCGGGCAGCCAGTGGTCGCCGACCTGGCAAAAATGCCTCACCTGCTGCTGGCGGGTACGACCGGCTCGGGTAAATCGGTCGCGATCAACACCATGATCCTGAGCCTGTTATACAAGGCGACACCGCAGCAGGTGCGGATGATCATGATCGACCCGAAGATGCTGGAGCTTTCGGTATACGAAGGCATCCCGCACTTGCTGACCCCGGTGGTCACCGACATGAGCGAAGCTGCCAACGCATTGCGTTGGAGTGTCGCCGAAATGGAGCGACGTTACCAACTGATGGCAGCACTCGGAGTACGCAACATCACCGGCTTCAACAAAAAGCTGGCCGCAGCGGTGGCTGCAGGCGAGCCGCTGAAAGATCCGCTCTATCAGACGGAACAAAATCCGATTACGGGTGAAATCCCGGAACAGCCGACTCTGAGCGAACTGCCATATATCGTGATCATCATCGACGAACTAGCCGATATGATGATGGTGGTTGGCAAAAAGGTCGAAGAACTGATTGCCCGGCTGGCGCAAAAGGCACGTGCCGCCGGGGTGCATCTGTTACTGGCAACGCAACGACCCTCAGTCGATGTGATCACCGGCCTGATCAAGGCGAACATCCCGACCCGGATCGCATTCCAGGTCTCCTCGCGCATTGATTCACGTACCATCCTGGACCAGATGGGAGCAGAACATCTGCTCGGCCACGGCGACATGCTCTACCTGCCGCCCGGCACCAGCATCCCGCAGCGCGCGCATGGAGCCTTTGTCGACGACCACGAAGTCCACCAGGTGGTGCACTATCTGCGACAGACCGGCCAGCCGGACTATATCGCAGACATCACCCAGGAACCGGGTGAGGCGATTCCGGGACTGTCACCGGACGCCGCTGGGGTGGATGTCGAAGATACCGACCCGTTATTTGATCAGGCCGTGCAGATCGTCACCGAATCGCGTCGTGCCTCGATATCCGGTGTGCAGCGACGCCTGAAGGTTGGCTACAACCGGGCAGCGCGACTGGTGGAAGAAATGGAACGGATCGGCATCGTCAGCGGGCCGGATCACAAAGGCAACCGCACCGTACTGGCGCCCGGACCAATGGGAGAATGAGATGAGCCGCAACACTATCAAGACCCTGCAACATAAAAAAGAGACCCGTCACCCGATCGTAATGCTGACCTGTTACGACGCCAGCTTTGCCCGGTTGGCCGAACAAGCCGGAGTCGACGTTCTGCTGGTCGGAGACTCACTCGGTATGGTGGTGCAGGGACACGAAACCACAGTACCGGTGACCCTGGACGACATGGTCTACCACACGGCAAACGTTACGCGCGTCAGCTGCGAGGCACTAGTGATTGCCGACATGCCGTTTATGACCTATGCGACTCCACAACAGGCAGTGCAGCAGGCGGCCTGCCTGCTGCAAGCGGGTGGTGCCCAGATGGTCAAGCTGGAAGGCGGTGCCATCCTGGAGCCGACCGTGCGCCACCTGACCGAACGCGGCATACCGGTTTGTGCCCACCTGGGGCTATTGCCACAATCGATCCACCAACTGGGGGGCTACCAGGTACAAGCGCGGGCCGCAGACGCTGCGGAACAATTGCTGCAGGATGCGCAACAACTGGCCGCAGCCGGGGCACAACTGTTGGTATTGGAATGTGTGCCGCAGGCCTTAGCCGCGCGGGTCAGCCGTACCCTGGATATCCCGGTGATCGGCATCGGCGCCGGGCCAGACACGGATGGTCAGGTGTTGGTGCTGTATGACGTGATCGGCATCAGCGCGAATAGGATCCCGCGTTTTGCCCACAACTTTCTGGCAGACACCGCGAGCATTGCCGAGGCGATCACAGCCTATGCCGACTCAGTGCGTGCGCGACGCTTCCCGAGTGCGCAGCACAGCTTTTGAAGATCAAGTTTTTTGAAGTGTTGACTTCGGTGCTACCTGAGTCTGCGCTTCGAGGGCATCTGCGGCTATGGACGGCTCGCAGCGGCGGGGTATTTCCAGAATAAAAAATTACTTAATAGCTGCTTGCCGCCTTCTGTTGCGAAAGATTCAGGGTGGTACTGAATGCCTTCGATAGGGTAAGTTGTATGCCGTATCCCCATGATTTCAGCACCAATACGCAAATGATCATCCAGGCCATCTGCATCATCATTCATGCAAATCACGGATGTTACTTGCAGGCACGTCGGTAAGGATTGTGGAGCTACCATCAGCGAATGGTAACGCATGACTTCTAATTTCTGTGGCATGTTCTGGTAAACACCCTGGCCGTCATGCTGAATGATTGAAGTTTTCCCATGCATCGGCACTGGTGCCGAGATGATGTCACCGCCGAAGCAATGCGCAATGCCTTGCATGCCGAGGCAAACACCTAGAATCGGCGTGGTTTTGCCCATTATGTTGATCACATCGGAACAAATACCAAAATAGTCGTGATCGCTGGGTGTGCCCGGACCGGGAGAGATGATGATTTTATCCGGATTCATGACCTGAACATCATCAATATTCATTTCGTCATTACGTTTGACGGTGATGTCGAAGGCGGCGCAGCCGAGTTCATCCGTCAGAATTTCACCAATGTACTGGTAAAGATTGTAAGTAAAAGAATCATAGTTATCGATAATAAGTACATGCATGATTGTTTATAGATATCTCAAGAGTTTGCATCGTCGAAGGTGTTCAAGACGCTACGCATGGCGGCCAATTTTCGTTTGATTTCCTGGTACTCTTCTTTGGGTACGGAATCGTACACATTGCCGCCACTGGTTTGCGCGTAAGCAAAATCGCCATCAATAAACACGGAACGGATCGGAATGGCAAACGTGCAATCGCCGTTGAAGGCGAACTGCCCAACTGCACCACCATAGGGGCCACGGCCGTCAGGCTCCAGGTCATTCAGAATTTTCATAGCCTCAATTTTCGGCGCACCGGAAAGCGTGCCCGCCGGGAAGTTTGCTGCCAGGGATGAGAACATATCCTCGTCATCACGCAAAATACCAGCGATCTCTGATGAGATGTGCTGTACGTGTGAAAAGCGTTTGACGTCTAACAGATTACGCACCTTCACAGTACCGAAACGTGCCACCCTACCCAGGTCGTTGCGGTGCAAATCAACCAACATATTGTGTTCAGCGATTTCTTTTGGATTATTCAACAGAGTGCGGGCCAGGCGAATGTCTTCTTCCTTGTTCTTGCCGCGCTGTGCTGTGCCAGCCAGGGGAAAGGTTTCCATCTCACCGTTGCGCAGGCGGAATAACAGCTCTGGTGAGGCGCCAATAATTTTTTGTTGATCGAACTTCAGATAATACATATGCGGCGATGGGTTTACCTCACGCAACTTAGCGTATATGTTTACAGTATCGCCGCTGATACGGTAACAAGATTTAAAGCCCACCTCAGCCTGAAAGATCAATCC
>JAHDCB010000130.1 GCA_020630035.1 Gammaproteobacteria bacterium | reverse complement strand
ATGCCAGACCGACCCTGCCGCTGGTCTCCAATCTGACCGGCGAGCTGGCGGATGAGACGATTGCCACCCCGGATTACTGGGTGCGCCATGTGCGTGAAGCAGTACAGTTCGCGGACGGTATGGCCTGTTTACAGAGTCAGAGTGTGGACATCTTTCTGGAGGTCGGGCCAAAGCCGGTGTTACTGGGAATGGGGCGGCGTTGTGTGCCGGAAGACACCGGTCTCTGGCTACCCAGCCTGCGACCAGACCAGGCCTGGACACAACTGTTATCCAGCCTGGGTGAATTGTACGTGCAGGGTGTCACGGTGGATTGGGCGGCATTTGATCAGGACTATGCACGCCAGAAGATCGTATTGCCGACCTATCCATTCCAGAGGGCAAGGTACTGGGTGGAGTCTGCGACAGACCGACTGTCTCGTGTACGCCCCTTGCTAGACAGCATGGTGCACTTACCGACACACCATGAGACAGTATTTGAAACCGCCTTCAGTGCACAACATTTCGCCTTCCTGAACGATCATCAGGTGTATGGCACGGTTGTTTCCCCCGGGGCCTGTCATCTGTCCATCGTATTATCGGCTGCTGAGGTGATGTCAGGAGAATCTGGTTGTGCGCTGGAAGATATCGTGTTTCCACAGGCCCTGGCATTACCGGAAGAGATGGTACGTACGGTACAGACTACGTTTGCTGCATCCGACGACGCCCGCAAGACCTTTCAACTGATCAGTTTTGCAGACCAGGATGAGCAACCTCTCATCCATGCGACAGGGCATCTGACGCAGCTGACCGGATCATCCTCTGATCGGGTTGACCTGACGGACTGGCGTGCGCAATGTCCGACTGAAGTATCCCGTGATACTGTGTATCAGGCGTCTGCTGAACGGCAGTTAGTCTTCGGGCCGTCGTTCCGTTGGATATCGCATATCCGGACCGGTGAAGGCCAGGCGGTTGCGCAACTGGATTGTCCGGAAGTGATCGGGAGTGTACAGGGTGATATGTTACATCCCGGCTTGCTGGATGCGTGTTTACAGGTGGCCGGGGTCACTGAGCCAGCCGGCGATGAAACCCGGTTGCCGTTTGCGATAAACAGCCTGCGGGTATATCGGCCTGTGACCGGAACCGCCTGGTGGTGTATTGCTCAGCAGACCGGCGAAGGCACATCAGATATCTATCTGCTGGATCAGGATGAACACCTGTTGGTTGAGATACGAGGCTTTGCCGTCCGGTCTGCACCAAGAGAGGCCTTTCAATTGTCCCCGGTCTGGGAAGACTGGCTATATCAGGTGAACTGGCAGGCGCAGGCCTTACCAGAGCCGGTGACCACATCAGAAGAAAAACACTGGCTGATCATGTCGGCAACCGGCAGTCTGGGTGCGGAGTTGGAAAATCAGTTAACAACATCAGGGGAAGCCTGTGTCCTGATACATTCAGAAACATGCCTGACACCTGACCTGACACCATCCGCATTCACGGATGTGATCCATGTGGCGCAGGAAACTTCATCAGATGTGATGCCAGAACAAACCCTGGCCCGGAACAGTGAGCTTCTGCATCTGGTACAACATATCACGGCACAAGGCCTGACGCCTCGTTTATGGATGATCACCCAACATGCCCAGCGCGTGCTTGCACACGAAACAACAGATCCGGTACAGACGTCCCTGTGGGGCCTAGCCCGGACGATAGCGGCAGAATATCCTGATCTGCACTGTACCCGACTGGATTGTGCAGAAGACGTTGCTCCGTCCCGGTTACTGGCCCAACTGTGCGCGCCAGATGAAGAACAACAGATCGCATTACGGGGCACTGAACGGTATGTCGCCCGCCTGAATCGCTGGCAGCAGCCGGACGCCGCACCCTTCCGGGTGAGTCTGACCGAGTATGGCAGCCCGGACTATCTTGAGCAGGTGCCTTTACAGCGTGACGAGCCAGCAGAAGGGACGGTCGAAATTGCCGTCATGGCGGTTGGCCTGAACTTCCGCGATGTCCTGAACAGCTTGGGGATGCTGAAGGACTATTACGCTGAGGTGTACAACATCCATCAGGCCGCTGATTTACAGCTGGGCTTTGAATGTGCCGGGATCGTCACAGCCGTCGGTGCTTCGGTCACCGATGTTCGGGAGGGAGATGCCGTGATGGCGATGGCCACCGGTAGTTTTGCCAGCCATGTGACCGTCACTGCGGGTGATGTGATCCGGATCCCGGCCAACGTCAGCTTTGCTGAAGCGGCGACCATCCCGCTGGCCTTCCTGACCGCCTGTTATGCCTTGTATCGATTAGCCGACCTGCAGGCGGGTGAGCGGGTACTGATTCATGCTGCGGCAGGTGGTGTGGGGCAGGCGGCAGTCCAACTGGCGCAGGCCGCCGGAGCCGAGATATTCGCGACCGCCAGCCCGGACAAATGGCAACATCTGCAATCCATGGGTATCACCCGGGTGATGAACTCACGTACCCTGACCTTTGCTGACGAGATCATGGAGGCCACCGCAGGCAAAGGCGTTGATGTGGTACTCAACAGCCTGAACGGCGAGTACATCGACAAAAGTATTGCCGTACTGGCGCAGGGCGGGCGTTTTGTCGAGATCGGCAAACTAGGCATCTGGTCAGCAGACCAGATGCAGACTGCGCGACCTGATGTGGCGTATTATCCCTTTGATCTGGGTGAAGTAGAACAACAACAACCGGAGGTGATCCCGTCGCTGTTCAGCGAACTGGTGGAACAGTTTAGTGCGGGTACACTCAGACCGTTGCCGCAGACCGTGTTCCCATTGGAAAAGATTCAGGACGCCTTCCGCTACATGCAGCAAACCCGGCATATCGGTAAGGTTGTGGTGACGATCAGCCATCCACCGGTGCAGATAAAACCCATGGGCAGCTACATTATCACCGGTGGACTGGGCGGCCTGGGACTACAGGTGGCAGACCAGTTGATCAGCCAGGGGGCCAGACATCTGGTGCTGGCCGGACGGCGCAGTCCATCCCAGGACGTCACAGATCAGATACGGAAACTGGAGGCCACTGGTGCCGCAATCCAGGTGGTGCAGGCGGATATTGCCGTCGAAGCCGATGTTGTCCGTTTGCTGGCAGCCAGTCCGCAACCGTTGCGGGGCATCGTGCATGCCGCCGGGGTACTGGATGACGGCAGCCTGAGCCAGCAGAGTGCCGAACGTTTTGCAAAGGTAATGGGGCCGAAGGTACAGGGAGCCTGGCATCTGCATCGCTTAACCGCCGATCAGCCACTGGACTTCTTTGTGTGTTTTTCATCCGTAGCCTCGGTATTAGAACACGGGGGACAGGGTAACTATGCGGCGGCGAATGCGTTTCTGGATGGCCTGATGGTATACCGGCAGGCACGGTGCCTGCCGGGACTGAGTATCAACTGGGGGGCCTGGACAGAGGTTGGTATGGCAGCCGGGTTGGCCGAACGCGAGCGTGCCCGCATGGCCAGCCAGGGACTGGGATTGATTGAGCCGGTAGAGGGGCAGCAGGTCTTTGCTTATATGCTGAAACATGCAGCTCATACTACCCAGGTGGCGGTCTCGCCTGTTAACTGGAAGGTGTTTTCAGCGCATGGTGCAACCCATAGTACTTTTTATGCTGACTTATTTGCCCGAACAACAGGTCACGGTGATCAGCATTCTGTCTCAACCAGACAGCAATTCTTTGATCTGGACTCGTCAGAACGGGAGGCCTTTTTGATGCGTTACCTGTGTGATGCTGCGGCAAAGGTCTTAGGGTTAGCCTCAGCAGACCAGATTGATCCGGGCCAGGGACTGATGGATCTTGGTCTGGACTCACTGATGGCGGTCGAATTACGCAATGATCTGGCACGTGGTTTAGACATCACCTTACCGGCAACACTGGTATTTGATTACCCTAACCTGCGCGTATTGCATACCTATGTGATGGAAACACTGGGGTCAGAATCACCCACTGCGGTGCAACCGAAGACCAGGATTCAGCCTGCAAATCAACAATCGATAACTGGGCATGAGCCGATTGCGATTGTTGGTATGGGCTGTCGCTTACCAGGCGGTATTCAGACACCAGAATCATTCTGGGACTTTTTATGTGCGGGCAGGGATGCGATTACTGAAATCCCGGCAGAGCGCTGGGATGTGGATGCCTTTTTTGATCCTGATCCGACGACACCCGGCAAGATGCCGATCCGGCATGGTAGTTTTGTGGATCAGATTGACCAGTTTGATCCGCAGTTTTTTAATATTGCGCCGCGCGAGGCAACTGTGCTGGATCCGCAACAACGCTTGTTGCTGGAAGTGAGCTGGGAAGCCTTAGAGCACGCGAACATTGTGCCGGAGACGTTACTGGATAGCTCAGCCGGTGTCTTTATGGGCATTTGTGGTAGCGAATACCATACATTCACAGAGACTCAGGATACTCATGAGCTGTATGGGCAGACAGGAGTAGCGACCAGTGTGGCTGCCGGGCGGGTATCGTATGTTCTGGGATTGACCGGACCTGCTGTGGCGGTAGATACCGCATGTTCTTCATCGTTAGTGGCAGTGCACCAGGCCTGTCAGAGCCTGCGCCAGAACGAATGTGATCTCGCCCTGAGTGGTGGTGTCGGGCTTATTCTGTCGCCAGAGTTGACTATTGCCTTTTCTAAGGCAGGTATGCTGGCCGCAGATGGACACTGTAAGACATTTGATGCGGCAGCAGATGGGTATGTACGAGGTGAAGGTTGTGGTGTCCTGGTGCTGAAGCGGCTTGCAGATGCGCAGGCGGATGGTGATACGATCTTAGCGACCATTCGTGGTTCCATGATTAACCATGACGGTGCCAGCAGTGGCC
>JAHDCB010000129.1 GCA_020630035.1 Gammaproteobacteria bacterium | reverse complement strand
TGTGGTCGGTGTGGGTAATATCTATGCGACCGAAGCCCTGTACGCAGCTGGCATCCACCCGAACCGTGCTGCCTGCCGTATCGCGCAGACGCGACTCGCCCGACTGGTTACTGCGGTGCGGCAGATACTCCACACTGCGATACAACAAGGTGGCACCACCCTGCGTGATTTTCAGCAGGAAGATGGCAAACCAGGCTATTTCCGGCACCAGCTGCAAGTCTATGGTCGTGTTGACCAGCCTTGCTACCATTGTCACACCCGTCTGCGGATGCAGCGTATCGGACAACGCAGTAGTGTCTACTGCCCCGACTGCCAACATTAAATCTATGTCCTGGAATCGTCTTCTCACACCACAACGTCTCGGCACCGTTGACCGTACGGGCGCACAGCCGTGCGCCCCTGCAGATGATCCTCTGCGAACCAATTATCAGCGTGATTTTGACCGGATCATCTTTTGCTCCGCGTTCCGCCGCCTGCAAGACAAAACCCAGGTCTTTCCGCTATCCAAGATTGATTATGTACGCACCCGACTAACCCATAGCCTGGAAGCCTCCAGCATCGGTCGGTCGCTAGGCACCCAGGTTGGTCAAACCCTGATCGAACGCCACCCACACGACCTGAAAGACACGCAAGCTGCCGATATCGGCAGCATCTGTGCCGCAGCCTGTCTGGCGCACGACATCGGCAACCCCCCATTCGGGCATTCGGGCGAAGAAGCGATCCGCCACTGGGCACGCACCTCGTCCTATGCCCGAGGCTATCTGACACAACTCAACGACTACGAACAGGCCGACTTGCTGGCATTTGAAGGCAATGCCCAAGGTTTTCGTATCGTCACCCGACTACAGAATCCGGACAATACCGGTGGGCTGCAACTGACCTGCGCCACACTGGCGACCTTCAGCAAATATCCCCGCACCGCTCATCTGACCGGACCCACATTATCTGGGGTCAGTGTAAAAAAACATGGGGTACATGTTGCAGACTTTGACCTATTTGCTCAAGTCGCACAGGCCACCCACCTGATACCACACACTGACCATACGCACGCCTGGCACCGCCACCCCTTCGCCTTTCTGGTCGAAGCTGCCGACGATATTGCCTACCGTGTGATCGACATAGAAGACGGTTACCGGCTGGGACACCTGACCTATGCAACGGCGGCAGAAGCACTGAGTGCTCTCTTGCCCGCTCAAGATCCAGCCAAAAACCGACTACAACAGATTCGCGAACCGAAAGACCGGATTGAGTTTTTACGCGCCAAGGCCATCAGTCACCTCACACAACAAGCAGCTGCCTGCTTTCTGGATCAGGCAAAACTGATTCTGCAGGGTCAACTGGATCAACCTCTCTGTGACCAGCTTGACTGTCGGGTACAACTGGACGAGCTGTTAAAGCTGGCACGTACACATATTTATTGTGCACCCGAAGTGGTTGAGATACAGGCCGCTGGCTTTCGGGTCATCGGCGACTTGCTCGACTATTTTCTTCCGGTCATTGACGACGTCGCCAGACAAGGCGACCAGGCCAGTGCGCACAGCCGCATGCTGATTCAGCTGATCCCCACGCAATTCATTCTGTCACAGGACGACCCGGCTGCAACCCCCTACACCCGGCTGTTACATCTGACCGACTTCATCTCCGGTATGACGGATTCTTACGCGGTCGCCCTGTACAAAAAAGTCACCGGGATCGCACTACCTGCAGGGTAAACCAGCAAACTATCTTAAGGGACTCTCTTAACTCAACACCTGAGGCCATAACATGCGACTATTAATACTGAGTGTCATCCTGGGCCTGAATGCCGCTGTTGCTGCACCATTGTTCGGTACCGACCAGAAGAAACCACCTCTGCCAGTGCACACCGCAGCCAGCGACGCCGTGGCAGGCCAGGCAGTGCAACGCTTCAGGTTAGCCGATGGTGTCAGCGTGGAAGACGCGGTCGACTCTATGAAGCTACGGGCCAACCAGCGTAACTTTAAGCTGGTCGCCGAACTCCCTCTCTCAGAACAAGTTCAGGCAATGGGTCAATCCAGCCGTTATATGAACATTCTGGCATTCTGCGATGCACTGACCGCCAGCAAGATGGTGCAGCATAATCTGTTATTTGCCGCCTTCCTGCCCTGCCGGATTGCAGTCGTTAAAGATGCCCAGGGTCAAGGCTGGCTGGTCACCATGAACATTGATCAGATCATGGGTAGTATTCAGTTGCCGAAGAAATTACAACCACTGGCACAACAGGTGCGCGATACGATGTATAGCATCATTGAAGCCGGCATCCACGGCGACCTGTAATCAAACTTCGTGGCATGCAGCTAAGACCAGTCAATGTCTGAGCTACCCAACCGCTTGGCTGCCATAAAATACAGTGCATCACCCGCGACCACTGGTGTGGCCGAAACCGGGTTGAGCTGTACCTGACCCGTCTGATCAGTCAGACCAAGCAACGTCGCATCATGTCGCTGCTTAAATCGTAAGAATAATTCACCATAGGTGGTCGCCGCCTGTCCGAACGGCATACGCACCTGGTACTGGGTCTGACCCTCAAGATTAGATAGCAATTGCGTAATCACCGCAGCAGAACCCGGATCTTGCGCTGTACGCACCAGATTCTCTACTGACAGCGACACTACGGCTTCTGCATTCGGGCAGTGCTGACGTAATAATTTCGCATAACTATCTTGTTCAAAATAGGCCACTAAATG
The DNA here is from genome assembly GCA_020630035.1 of Gammaproteobacteria bacterium. Classification (GTDB taxonomy): domain Bacteria; phylum Pseudomonadota; class Gammaproteobacteria; order Chromatiales; family Chromatiaceae; genus JAHDBG01. Next base: position 2,126 of record JAHDCB010000129.1, on the reverse strand, counting down.
GCCATCATAGATGGCCCCGACGGCCAACGCCGCAGTCAACGACTCATTATCATCCTGACCCAGCACAATCACGAAATCAGCCTGCGGCACACCTGCCTGCTGCATCGCGTCTGACGCCGACAAATGTGGTGCGCGCACAAAATGGATATGATCTGGCAACGGATTCTCATCTAACTGCGCCAGTAACACAATATCGCGTCGTTCAGATACATCACCCCGGATCAGTTGCACCATACGCTCAGTACGCTGCGCACACCAGCCAACCACAACAATGTGGCCTGCCATCCGCGAAAAATCTTTCAAACCCTTCATACGCCTCCTCCAGGCATCCGTGACATCCTGAATCAGTTTCGCTAATACAGCGGTAAATAATACAATGCCTCCCGGCATCACGAACAAGGTGACAATCCAGCGCCCTGACGCCGAGGTTGGCGAAAAATCGCCATAACCCACCGTTGTTACTGTCGTGATATAAAAATACCAGAACACATCTAAGGCAATCAGTTGTTCTTCGGCAGTCCGCAACAACAGATAGCTCAAACTAAAATGGCATGCACCCAGCAATGTCACAAAACGCCAGTGCAACTGACTGGCACGCGCATACGCACGCACTAACCAACGATTGAAACGTGGCAACGAGTTAAATAACAGCATCTGCAAATTAATCAGGTAAAGTATGAATTCAATTACCGATATTTTAGGCCCGACTGGTGTGTTAGCACAGCAGATTGAAGGCTTCATGCACCGGCCGCAGCAGGTCGACATGGCAATAGCGGTGATACAGGCGATAGAACAACAAACCCACTTGATTGCCGAAGCTGGTACCGGTACCGGTAAAACCTTTGCGTACCTGACACCCGCACTGCTATCCGGAATGAAGGTCATCATCTCAACCGGCACCCGCAACCTGCAGGATCAGTTATTTCTGCGCGACCTGCCACGTTTGCAGACCACGATGGCCAGTCCGGCAAAGATTGCACTCCTGAAGGGTCGCAGTAATTATCTCTGCAACCAACGCCTGGAATCCGCCTTACGTGATGCCCGGGGCCAGCCTGCCGATGTATTACGCTGGTTACTGCAGGTGCAGGACTGGGCGCAACACACCATACGCGGTGATATCGCCGAATTATCCGGCATCCCGGAAGACGCCGCAGTCTGGCCACAAGTCACCTCGACGATTGATAACTGTCTCGGACAGGAATGTCCACACTGGAAAGACTGCCATCTGATTGAAGCACGTCGTCAGGCACAAGAAGCAGACATTGTCGTGATCAACCATCACCTGCTGTGTGCTGACCTGTCGCTGAAAGAAAGCGGGTTCGGTGAATTATTGCCCGCAGCTGAAGTGTTCATCATCGACGAAGCCCATCAACTGGCCGACATCGCCGGGGGCTTTTTCGGCGACAGCCTGAGCAGCCGCCAACTGCTGGAGTTTATTCAGGATAGCCTGGCGGCCTATCACGACGAAGCAGGCGATCTGGCTGACTTTCCAATCCAGTTAGATCAACTGAAAAAAACCACCTATGACCTGCGACTGGCATTCAACCCCGGCAGCGGGCGCTACGCCTGGACAGACATCAACGATAATGCGGCCATACAAACCGCCCTGGATCAGATCGAACAAGCACTAGCCAGCATCCAGGAATCTCTTGAACTGATCGCCGGACGTGGAAAACAACTCACACACTGCCAGGAACGTTGCCAGGACTTAAAAAATCTATTGCAACGCTTGCGTCGGCCGGAAAACGAAACACAGCCCATGATCCGCTGGTTTGAATTATTCAGCCAGAGCTTCCGACTACATCTTACCCCACTGAATATCGCCGACACGTTCAGTAACCGTATGGCCGATTATCCAGCCAGTTGGGTCTTTACCTCAGCAACGCTCGCTGTTGGTAACGATTTTACCCATTTCCAGCATGAGCTCGGCCTGCAGGATGTCACCTGTCAGCAATGGGACAGCCCGTTTGATTTTGCCCAACAAGCCTTATGGTACGTTCCTCGCAACCTGCCTTTGCCGCAAGCACCACACTATGTCGCCGAAGTGGTTGATGCCGCCCTGCCTTTATTACAGGCGAACGCAGGCCGTGCCTTTTTATTATTTACCAGTTATCGTGCCCTGCATG
>JAHDCB010000128.1 GCA_020630035.1 Gammaproteobacteria bacterium | reverse complement strand
TACACACTTTCCAAGCTATCAACGCGACCTGAGTCTGCTCTCCGAGGTACGCCATAACCCCATCCGTGGGGGCTCGGCTGCGGCCGTCCAGGCCGCAGACGACCTCGGAGAGCAGACTCAGGTAACGCCCGTTATGTACAGTGGAATAATCACCCTATGTGGCTCCTTTCAAGCGGGGAGCTCAGGTGCCTCAAGGTACATTCACTGCAAAATTCATGATCTTTTGTCACGCTCGTGGCGTACCACAGTAGCTCTCGCCCCTTTGGTCGTGGGCAAGGTTGCAACCTGCCCGCGATTTAAATTTGATTCCGTCGTCGCTCGCCGGAAGGCGGAATACGCATGGATTCACGATACTTGGTCACGGTACGCCGTGCAATCGCAATACCCTGAGTCTTTAATGCCTCCGCCAGCGCATTATCCGACAGCGGCTTATGCGCAGATTCCGCCTGCACTAATTGCCGGATCCGGGCACAGACTGCGGTGGAAGAAACACAACCACCCTCAGTTGTCTTCACCCGGCTGGAAAAAAAATATTTAAAGGCAAAGGTGCCACGCGGTGTCTGCATAAACTTCTGCGATGTCACCCGAGACACTGTCGATTCATGCAAGTCCAGGCGATCTGCAACCTCCTGCAACACCAGTGGCTTCATCGCCACCACACCCTGCGCAAAAAAGGCCTGCTGCTCCCGCACAATACATTGCGCAACCTGCAACACTGTATCATGCCGCGTTTGCAGGTTGCGGATAAAACTGCGCGCCGTCTGCAGATGCTCCTGCAACAACACATTATCCGCCTGCTTATCCGCCCGCCGGATCAGGGCCACATAATCTGCATTGATGCGCAGTTTGGGTAACGTCTCCGGGTTCAGTTCCACCCGCCAACCAGACGCTTGCTGACTGACCAGCACATCCGGCATCACGCAGTCTGCGGCGGCACCCCCGACGCGTTCACCCGGATGCGGATGTAGTGACCGAATCTGCTGTAATACCGGCTGCAGGGCATCGGGTGTCAGCTTCAGCACCTGCGCCAATTGTTTTTCATCGCGCGCCGCCAGTAAAGCAAAATGATCGCTCAGCAACGAGATCGCCTGCATTTTCAGTTCGTCATCCGCGATCAGCTGACGTGCCTGCAACAACAAACATTCCTGCACATCACGCGCACCCACACCCGGTGGGTCAAACTGCTGAATCCGATGCAGCACAGCAACCACATCCTCCTGACTGACCGGTGGCTGCACCACCGCAGCCACCTCTGCGCTATCAATCTGCAGATAGCCTGCTGCATCAATACTATCAATCAGGATTTCGGCAATCAGCTGATCAACAGGCGTAAACGACGTAAGTGCCGCCTGCCAGTGCAGATGCGCTTGCAGTGAGGGAGCAGTACTGTGTTGCGCGAGAGGATCATAGTCTGCATCTGCCTGGCCCGGATAACGTGACTCAACCGGAGGATCAGACACCTCAGCCAATGCCGACTGACTGGGTGCGACCTCCTGAGCCTCACCTGGCACCTGAGACAGTGACTCAGATACAGCAATCGTAGTCACAGACTCAGCATGACTGTCGACCAGCTCCAACATCACATTGTCTTCCAGTACCGACTGGACTTCCTGCTGCAACTCAACTGTCGAGAGCTGTAACAACCGGATCGCCTGCTGTAATTGAGGCGTCAATGCCAGATGCTGGCTGGGGCGCAATTGCAATGCAGGCTTCATAGTTTTTCAGACACGTATTAGGGGATGTTCTCAATTAGCTGAGTGGCAATGATTTTGAGTCATTTTTTGTGCTGACAAGGCGTAATGAGGAGTAATAGTCGTTCTATTGCGACGAATTGCAACACAGTCAGCGCAGAAAAGGGCCAAAATCAAGCCTTGAAGCTGATTGAGAACACCCCCCAATACTACTTTCAGCAGGGATCACTATTTCAGCAACGCTTTCGTATACAATGCCTGAAATGCGGTTCACACCATATCATGAACACCGGATATCGTGTTACCTCTGGTAAGAACCAACGATAACATCCATAAATAGCGCAAGAGCAAATATATGCTGACACCATACCCGATTACAACTGTCGGCGCACTAGTCACCGGCCCGGACGAGAAAATTCTGATCACAGAAACCACAAAATGGCGTGGAACCTGGGGCATCCCCGGCGGGAAAGTCAACTGGGGTGAGACACTGGAACAGGCGTTGTTACGAGAATTTCAGGAAGAAGTCAGCCTGGACCTACATCACATACAATTCGCTCTGCTGCAGGAAGCGGTGAATGACCCGCAATTTATGCAAAAAGCACACTTTATCCTGGTGAACTATTACGCCCGGTCGAAAAGCTGCACGATTACAACCAACGACGAAATTGTACGCTGGGCCTGGGTTTCCCCTCAGGATGCCTTCAGTTACCCACTCAACACCTTCACCCGCATCCTGGTAGAACACTACCAGCAACACATGAGCCACGGGTAAACACCTCATACATCCAGGAGATCACCACTGTGGACGCGATTCATATCAAAAATATTCAGTGTTATGGCTATACCGGCTTTTTCCCGGAGGAAAAAACACTTGGTCAGCGGTTCTCTATCGATTTAACAATAGGGTTGGGTTTATTAACACCAGGCGAAAGCGATAAATTACAGGATACCCTGGATTACAGTTTAGTCGTCGACACTATCAAAACCCTAGTTAAACAAGAAAAGCCTGACCTGATCGAACGACTGGCCGAAATTATAGCTGCAAAAATACTGTCTTTCCCGCTCACACAATCAGTGCGGGTACAACTCACCAAGGTTGCCGCACCTATTCCTGATTTTAACGGCCAGATTACAATTGACATCACCCGCAAAAAAGTCGACACCAACCATTGATACCAGCTCATGCAAAATAATATCGAACACGTATACTTTCATGCCAGCCAGTTTCCAGAGCAACTAGCACACGAATATGAAACAAGTTTCATACAGCGACGTATCAACCATAAGTTCCACTATCACACGACACATCAAAGCCAGCAATGGTTAGACCTGCATCAGGCTTATTCCCCGGTGCAGGAAGGCCAGGGGTATCAGCAGGCTTATCAACAATGCCTGCACACAGCGCTTGATGCACTCAGTCATAGAACATTTGATTTAATCAGCTTAGGCTGTGGCGGTGGAGAAAAAGAGGTATTGCTCCACAACTTATTAACCCAAACACAGCACGCAAAGCAAGATGTTAACAAACGACCTACCATGACGAGCTATTATCCGGTAGACGTCAGCCCGGCATTAGCCATCACTGCGGCCCGGAAAATGCGCCAACAATACCCTGAACTACCGATTCAGCCTATCGTTTGTGACCTGCTGCATACTGATGATCTACTGTCTTATATACCAGGTAACAACGGTGCCAGGATGATCACGTTCTTTGGCATGATCCCGAACTTTACTCCGGCCGCAATACTGCCTATATTAAATCAATTTTTATCACCCGGTGACTTATTGCTCTTCAGCGCTAATCTGGCACCCGGCAAAGATTATGCGCTGGGGATACAGACTGTGTTACCACAATATGATAATGCATCCACCAAAGGATGGCTCATGAGTGTGTTACGTGACGTTGGCATTAACACCGATGATGGTGATATCACTGTCACTGTTGATACTGATACCGCAGAACCAACCCATAACACACAGACATCTGAAAAAACAGCGCTCAAAAAGATCTGTGCTCATTTCACTATCAGACGAGCTGTCAAGTTGACCATCAATAATAAAACTATTCACTGGCAACCTGGAGAACGGGTACAACTGTTTTTTTCTTATCGTTACACTACGCCTCTGGTTAAACATTATCTGCAGCAGCACGGCATGCAGGTACTGCATAGCTGGGAATTCAACAATCAAGAAGAAGGGTTATATCTTTGTCAGCAAGCCACGTAAAAAATATCAATACACGTGTAACGTATCCAACACCGCCCTGACCTTAGAGACTTCATGCGTGCGCACTAAATCTGTTTTACCCAAAGCTGCCAAAACAGCAAAAAATGGCTCTGCCGTTCTGACTTCTTCACCAAAATGTTCAAATGCATGCGGGAGTGCCTGACAGACTGGAAAACCTAACTTCCGCAGCCGGAAGCCTGTCAGAAAAGTACGCATCTGAAAACGGATACGTTCATCACTGTCTTGCAGATTTTTGTAATAAAAGCCTAAACCAGCATCAATAAAGATTTTGCTGACACCAGCCTGGGTGGCGATATCAATCTGACGGGCAAAATAATCGTACATGACCTGCAATGGATCACAACCTAAGGCAACTGTGTCCACATCCCTGACATTTTTACCCTGAACAAAACAAATAATAACCGCCGCATCATACTCCGCAACTTGCTGGTAAATAGTCTCCGAATTTTCTGAGCCAGTCAGGTTAATAACCGCCGCGCCGGCCTGCAAGCACTTCTCAGCAACACGCGGATGATAGGTTTCAACTGACACTGCCACACCCTGCTGATGTAACTGTTTGAGTAAGGGTAAAATCTGGTTCTGCTGTTGCTCATCAGAAGCCAGTTCAGCATGTGGCAATGTCGACTCAGCACCAATATCAATGATGTGTGCTCCCTGAGCCTGCAGCGTCAGACTACGACGCACAGCCTGTTCTGAATTCATACACACACTTTCCCGATACCAGGAATCGGACGATAAATTAACCACCCCTATAATGGCCTGAGTCGAATTGAAATCCAGATACTGATCGCCAATCGCAAAACCGGCAACCGACCTATCCCAATCAGATTGATAGCGCTGATAAATGTTGTATAAATCGTCAAGCATCAACACAATAATTACCTTTTATATACTTCTTTTCTGTGCTTTACTTTCACTACAAGAACACTGTAGTGGTCAAGTATTTTCGTACCACTTGAGGGGGTGAGAGCTGGTTTACGC
>JAHDCB010000127.1 GCA_020630035.1 Gammaproteobacteria bacterium | reverse complement strand
ACGCTTGCCAGAAACCTGTGGTAGCAAATCACCACATCAGTTTGAATCGCACCCAATCCCAGGGCATACACTTAATGATTGACATCAACCGTCAGCCTGAGTAAAGTTGCTCCGGATAAATTGCCGAGGTGGCGGAATTGGTAGACGCGCCAGTTTCAGGTACTGGTGACCGCATAGGTCGTGGAGGTTCAAGTCCTCTCCTCGGCACCACACAGACAATATCAATCTGTGTGCCTCTGAAAATATTCAAGAGTAAAACAATTTTCGGAGCCACTTCTGAAAAGCCCCGATAGATAACTATCGGGGCTTTTTTTATGGACCACACAGCTATCCACAACATCCTACCACCAGGGCCTCAATGTTATGCAGTACCAGCACATCAGCCTCTTCGCCATCATCATTGGCCTGAGCACAGGGTGCAGCAGCGTTGGCCCGGAACATGCGATAGATTATACCGGGGAGCAACAGGCTACACGCGACCTGACGATTCCACCCAACCTGACGACAACGCCACGAGCACCTCTACTGGCGATACCTGACCTGCCAGCAAACAACCAAGACCAACCCGGCACCACAGCCCCCGAGCTGCACCAAACAAAACCAGCCACCCCTCCTTCTGCAGCACACCCCAAAGCCGCTGCGACACAAACACCAGCATCCACATCTGATGTCAACGCACCGCATATTCTGCTCCCTGGCACACAACACCAGATCTGGACACGGCTACTCAATTTCTGGCAAGCGCAGGATGTAGAGCTTACAGAACAAAACCAATCCCTGGGTATCTTACGTACCGCATGGATAGAAGACCGCAGCCAAATCAACGACGATGTCATCGCCAGCTCCCTGAGCTTCGTTCTGGGCAAGCTATACCAGTCTGATCAGCGCAACCAATACCTGATACGACTCATGCCTGTCAGCAATCAGCAAACTGCTGTATTTGTAACACACTACGGCACGCAGCAAAAAATTGACTATGACATCAACAATGATATCAACCAAACAAAATGGCTACCCCGACCATCTGACAGTCAATATGCATCTGATCTGCTGAATCAACTAGCGACGTATTTTGAGGTTCCGGCCACCAATCAGGCCATCCGGCCACACAATACCATCATCCAACCACATACGAATGAATTGGCAATCGCAGAATCAACCACAGGTGCCTGGCCAGTATTGTCCCATGCCTTGAGCCAACCACTGTTCCGGATAAAACAACAAGACCAGAATGCCGGTCAGTTTCACGTGCAATACCCGCTACCACCCACAACAGAAACCGTGCTGACACCCAGCCTGACCTTCTCAGCCGATGATGCGCCGGATACAACAATTGAGTCCTACCAGATCACCCTGCAACCAACCAACACAGGTGGCTCAATCATCCGAGTCCACGATACTCAAGGCCAGATCGTACACAATACCCACAGTACACAGCTACTCAGCCAGCTCGCAGGATACTTTCCGGTACACCGCTGATGTTTCGTTTTGCCTCACTCGGCAGCGGTAGCCGTGGCAATGCCACTCTGGTGCAGTCCGACCACACCTTACTACTGATTGATTGTGGCTTTGCCGCAAAAGAACTGGAACGTCGCAGCACCGAGCTGGGCATCAACCTCAGTCAACTGGATGCGATCCTGGTTACCCACGAACATGGTGACCACCAGCGGGGAGTCGGCCCGGTAGCACGCCGCTACCAGACCCCGGTCTGGATAACCGCAGGCACCGCGCAAGCCGACTTCGGACAACTGCCAGACCAGCAACTGATCAACCCACACCTCCCCGCCTTTAACATCGGTGAGATCACGATCACCCCGGTGATAGTGCCACACGACGCCCGCGAAACCATACAATTTATCTTCACTTATGCGGACCAGCGCCTCGGCCTGTTGACCGACCTGGGCCACATCACCCCCCATATCAGGACACAATACACCGGTTTGCATGCCCTCCTGCTAGAGGCAAATCACGACCTGCAAAAGCTCGCTACAGGCCCTTACCCGCCCAAACTCCAGGCACGCGTCGGTGGCAACTACGGGCACCTCAACAACCGGCAGGCAGCAGAATTTCTGGATACGATAGACACCAGTCAGCTACAGCACTTAGTCATCGCCCACCTCAGCGAAAAAAATAACGACCCGACCCTTGCCAAAGACACACTCTGCATAGCAAAACCTGACTTGCAGCAGTCACTCCACATTCTGCAACAAGACGCACCCAGTGTCTGGTACACCGTCAACCCGACATGAATCAGTACACCTGCTATCACCTGAACATCACCAGTGACCTGCTGCCCTTACCAGAACTGACATCAACCAGCTTCACCACACCTGACCTCACAATCAGACGTGGTCACATTTCGGATGAAGGTCTGATTGATGGCAACATCCTCGGACCATTCCTGCAGGCAACACCACAACAACTCTGGCTGCATGTCCTGAGGTCGCCCGCTATCAGATTAAACGCGGCAACAAAATCATCTACGACCCCGGAGCCAGAACAAGGTACCCGGGCAGAATTGTGCCAGGACCAGCAAGGGCACTTTTATCAGCAACTCAGGCCGCAGACTGCTTTTTTAACGCTATCTGCAAAAAAACGCTTTACGACCAGGAAAGCACCCCAATAATATATATTCACCGCCAAGGAGGTACCCCTGATGCCACAAACTGCCAGATTATTCAGCAACGGCAATAGCCAGGCTGTGCGCTTACCCCTTGCCTACCGCTTTACCGGTTCCGAAGTACACATCCGCCGCAACCCGGACAAACAAGAAGTGATCCTGTCAGAAAAACCACAAGACTGGGATAGCTTTTTTGCTGCAGCGCAAAATACCGACATACCGGGTGACTTTCTGGCACCCGAACGGCCCGTCACCCAGGAGCGCGATCCGTTTGCCGGTTGGCACGAGTGACCGATTGGACCCAAGCCTGACCATGCACCCGACAGGTGCCACCTCCCCCATTCACCCACCGGTCACCTTTCCGGCAAACCTGCCGATCACCGCACACCTGGACGCCATCCAGACCGCTATTCGCGACCACCAGGTATTGATCGTGTGTGGCGAGACCGGCTGTGGCAAATCAACCCAACTACCCAGAATCTGTCTGGCATCCGGCCTGGCGCAGACAGGCCGGATCGGGCATACACAACCACGCCGGATCGCTGCACAACGACTGGCCGAGCGCATCGCTACAGAACAACACCAGACTGTTGGCAAACAAGTCGGTTATACGGTGCGATTTAATGACCAGGTCTCGCAAAGCACACAAATTAAGCTGATGACCGACGGGATCCTGCTGGCCGAAATCCAGCGCGATCCACTGCTGCGCGAATACAGTGCTCTGATCATCGACGAAGCGCACGAACGCAGCCTGAACATCGACTTCCTGCTGGGCTACCTGCACCAACTGCTGCCCAAGCGACCCGACCTGAAGCTGATCATCACCTCCGCTACCCTGGAACCAGAACGATTTGCGCAACATTTCGGACAAGCACCGATCATCCGACTCACCGGGCGCACCTACCCGGTCGAGATCCGCTACCGACCAGCAGAAACCAGGGCACAAGAACCACTGGACGCCCTGCACACAGCCGTCGCAGAGCTACTACCACTGCAGGGCGACATCCTGGCATTCTTTGCCGGAGAGCGTGATATCCGCGACGCTGCAGATACCCTGCGCAAGCCATATGGGTCAGAGTTGGATATTCTGCCGCTATATGCTCGCCAGCGTACAGCCGACCAGGCACGCATCTTTACCCCAGGCAATAAACGCCGCCGCCTGGTGCTCGCCACCAATATCGCTGAAACCTCACTCACCGTCCCCGGCATCCGCTACGTGATTGATACCGGGTTGGCCCGAATCAGCCGCTACAGCCCACGCAGCAAACTGCAACGCCTGCCGATAGAACCAATCTCACAAGCCAGTGCCGCACAGCGAGCCGGTCGCTGTGGGCGCGTCGCGCCCGGCATCTGTATCCGGCTATACAGCGAAGCAGACTTTGCCAACCGCCCAGCCTATACCGAACCAGAAATACTGCGCACCAACCTAGCTTCGATCATCCTGCGCATGCAGGCCCTGCACCTGGGAGAGGTCACTCAATTTCCATTCATCCAGCCACCCGACCAGCGCGCAATCCGCGACGGCTACCGCACTCTGCATGAACTGGGTGCCATGACCACCGAACACCAGATCACCCGTCTGGGCCGCAAACTGGCCCGCATCCCAGTGGATCCACGCATCGGCCGCATGCTACTGGCAGCCCCACGCTATCGCTGCCTGCGCGAAACCCTGATCATCGCCGCCGCGCTGGCGATCCCGGATCCGCGCGAACCAGTACGCGACACTCCAGTGACTCCACTCGACTGGCGCCATCCGCACTCCGACTTCATCACCCTGTTGAACCTCTGGCACACCCAGCAACAAGCACGCCAGCAGCACAGCCGCCGGGCATTTCATGCCTGGTGCCAGACCCAGGGGCTGGCACCACACCGACTGCGCGAATGGCATGCCCTGCACCAGCAACTACAACACCAGATGCAGGCGATGCGCTGCCAACCCAACACCACGCCTGCCAGTGAAGACCAGATCCACCAGGCAATACTCAGCGGACTACTCAGCCAGATCGGCCTGCGCGAACAGGGACAAACCCGCAGCTACCAGGGCGCACGCCAGCAACGAATTCACCTGACGCCCGGCGCACAAAAAACGGCGCCTCGCTGGATCATGGCCGCCGAGCTGATCGAAACCCAACGTATATACGCTCGCCAGGTGGCACATATCAAGCCTGGCTGGCTGGAAACCCAGGCACAACACCTGCTACACCGCACCTATGCAGAACCAGAATGGCATGCCCCAAGCGGACGGGTAATCACCTACGAAACCCTGCACCTGTACGGTCTGCCCATCGCTACCCGGCGGCGCAAACCCTATGCACCACTCAACCCGGCGCATGCCCGCGAGATCTTCATCCAACACGCGTTAGTCCTGGGTGACGCCCGCTGGC
>JAHDCB010000126.1 GCA_020630035.1 Gammaproteobacteria bacterium | reverse complement strand
GAGGATGCCCGGTATTATGAGTCTCAGTTTTGCCGAAGCCGATAATATTGCACAAGTTCTGAGTGAGGCGCTGCCGTATATTCAACGCTTCAGTGGTGCGACCATTGTGATTAAATACGGCGGTAATGCGATGGTCGATACCGGCTTACAGTCCAGTTTTGCTCGTGACCTGGTGTTGTTAAAAACGGTTGGTATTAACCCGGTGGTGGTACATGGCGGCGGCCCGCAGATTGGTCAGCTACTCAAGCGTCTGGGCAAACAAACTGAGTTTGTGCAGGGTATGCGGGTGACTGATGCTGATACCATGGATGTGGTTGAAATGGTGCTGGGTGGGTTAGTGAATAAACAGATTGTGCATCTGATCAATCAGCACCGGGGTCATGCGGTGGGTCTGAGTGGTAAAGATGGTGGGCTGATTCATGCCCGGCCTTTACGCCTGACGCAACAGGAAGCTAAAGATCAGCCGTCCGAGATTATTGATATCGGGCATGTGGGTGAGGTTGACAGTATTGATGCCTCTGTAGTCAACCTGTTGCGAAAGGGCGATTTTATTCCGGTGATTGCGCCGATTGGTGTCGGTCAGGACGGATTGTCCTACAATATCAATGCTGACCTGGTTGCGGGAAAGGTTGCGGAAGTGTTGGGTGCAGAAAGTCTGATTTTATTGACTAATACGCAGGGGCTGTTAGATAAACAAGGCAAGCTGCTTACTGGCCTGAATACCAGGCAGGTGAATGATTTAATTGCAGATGGGACGATTCAGGGCGGGATGTTGCCTAAGATCAGGTGTGCTCTCAGTGCAGTGGGTGCGGGTGTGCAGAGTGCCCGGATTATTGATGGGCGGATACCACATGCAGTCTTGATTGAGTTATTTACGCAACAAGGGATTGGTACCTTACTGAATTGATTCTGGAAATGCCCCGCCGCTTGCAGCGGGGACCGGGGATGAGGTTGATGCATACCTCGCCCACGATTTAAATTTGATTTGGTGAAAAAACACCATAAAAAAACGGGGCTCAAGGCCCCGTTTTTTTATGGCTTCAGTTCAGATGATGATCAGAAGCTATACTTCATGCCCAGCGCAACATTGTTGCGGTCATCATTACCAGTTTCTTGCTTGTTAAAGGCAAGATAAACATTGGCGCGCTTGTTAATTTTATGTTGCAACGCGACACCAATATGGTTGGACTCGGTTTCTGTCGCAGTCGTTGAGTCTTCAAGATCCTGTTTGCTGTAGTTAGCAATGATCGCGTTTTTACCAAAACTAGCCTTCATCGCGAGACCCATAACTTTTTTGGTTTGAGCTGCATTGTTGCCGTAGTTTCTGGTATTCTCGAACTGACCACCAACAGTGATGTTATCGAAGGTATAGCTGGCACCTATCTGAGTCATTTTGCTGTTTTCGTTGGATTCGCCTGGGGCATTATCCATGTGTGCAAGGTTTTCATAGCCGAAACCAGCCTTAATGCCGTTGCCCTTGTACATAATACCCAGAGAGTAGCTATCAATCAGGCCATTCTCATCATTAGCTCCGCCATTTTCGTCACCACTCTGCTCGCCAGGAACACCGGCTATAGCAACCGTAAAGCCAGACATTGCGGGAGACACATAAGCAATTGCATTTGGCACCCGACTTTCTGTGAAGCCAGCACCGGTATTTGGATCAACTCTGTTGAAGTCAACGATAGAATCGCCTAGGTGATCGTTGCCTGCTGCATAGAAAGCCATTTTGGCTGGGGTATCGTGGCGACCAACGACCAATGTACCCTTTGAGCCGGAAAGACCGATGTAGCTGTTACGTGGGCCACCCAGGGTTGATTGACCATCAAGTCCATTGTAAGTTGTTTCGTATTTGAACAATGCCTTCATGCCATTGCCCAGATCAGTGCTGCCTTTGAAGCCGAGTTTGGAGACATTACTATTGACACTCCATGATTCGCTGTCGTCACCATCGTCAGTGAAACGAATGTCGGCATGGACTGTACCATACAGAGTGACTTGAGCCATGGCTACCGGCGCGGCAAATGCAGCGGCAACAGCTAGCGCAACCAGTTTTTTATTCATCGTAAACAACTCCTGCTGATTCACAATCGTAAAAGATTCAGGTTAAAAAATATAAAACGGACTATGCTGACTAATATCTGCATAGCTTAGCGCAATCCAGTTCCACAAAAATTTTCCGTGCCTTGAGCTTGCTCTGTCGTGCAGTATAGCAGACCCAGAACCATTCGAGAACTCCCAACGTGCTACGTTGTATCCGGAAGCATAGCACAAGGAATCCCCTGATCATTCGGATTATGGGGGGCTATACCGGACTGGGTGCACATTATATCGGCAACTCTGTTATTAAAGCAACAGGCGATCAGACAAGTTTATCTGATAGGTTGTTATTAACTGGGTTTGCCCGGGTAGTGGCGTGAGACACTCCGGCGAATGATACCTGGAATAGCGATAAAATCAAATTTAAATTGTGGGCAGGTTGCAACCTCGCCCCCGACCAAAGGGGCGAGAACGGTGTCTTTTCCCTTTGGAAATCCCCATTGTGTTGTCTCCACCGCAAGCGGTGGGGTATTTCCAGAATCAAATTTTTGTACGGATTGTGGCGTAGTGTGGTGGATCAAAGAGCACGCTCAGGGCGCACGCTGTGCGCTCCTGCGAGACGGGAGGCGCAGAATGGGAGAGGTGTTGTCTACGCCGGTAGCATGCGGCGGACTTGCTGGTTGACCGGGTGTGTCGTGTTTTGTGTCAGCCGCAGCCGTTCTGCGGCCACTATGTGTTGTAATTGTTGCAGGGTGGTTGCAAATGTTGCGTTAATTAACAGATAGTCATATTCGTGATAGTGCGATAATTCAGATTCAGCTTGTTGCATGCGTTGTTGAATAATCTGTGGGTTATCCTGTCCGCGTTGTAGCAAGCGCTGGCGTAAGGTCTCAATGCTGGGTGGTGCAATAAAGATGGTAATCGCCTGCGGAAAACAAGTGCGAATGGCGCGCGCACCTTGCCAGTCAATTTCCAGCGCGACGTCACTGTGGTGTAATTGGTGCTGTAAGGCGGTCTTCGAGGTGCCATAATATTGCCCGAACACGCTGGCGCTTTCTATAAAGTGGCCTTGTTGATGTAGCTGTTCGAATGTCGCTGTATCAATAAAATGGTAATGAACTCCAGGTTGTTCATTCGGGCGCGCCGGGCGCGTGGTATGGGAAACAGACAGGCTCAGGCGGTCGTCAGTTGCCAGCAGTGCCTGCAGTAAGCTGCTCTTTCCTGCCCCGGACGGTGCTGATACAACGAATAAGATTGTGTTCATCGTGCCATCATGATT
Organism: Gammaproteobacteria bacterium; assembly: GCA_020630035.1. Classification (GTDB taxonomy): domain Bacteria; phylum Pseudomonadota; class Gammaproteobacteria; order Chromatiales; family Chromatiaceae; genus JAHDBG01. The sequence goes on along the minus strand of JAHDCB010000126.1, from coordinate 1,708 downwards.
CACATGTATGCCTTATGTCTTGTATGACTTTATTTAATCTGAGGATTCCCCGCAGCTTGCTGCGGAGACAAAACTATGGGGTTTTTCAAAGGGGGGAAGGCGTCGCTCTCGCCCACGATTTAAATTTGATTTTGCGACGCTGGCTGACGTCATTTGCTGGTCTATACATTTTATTATGTTGTACCGCCTGCGGTACGGCAAACTGGCAAGCTCCTCTGGAAACGCGCACATCACGGGATACTTCGTCCCCGGAGACTGCAATTTATCAGGTTCAGTCCGGAGATACTTTGTTTAGTATTGCCTGGCGTCATCAACTGGATTATCAGCAACTGGCGCAATGGAATGCCATTGTGCCGCCTTATCTGATCCGGCCTGGTCAGAGGTTATATCTGCGGCGCACAGTCGCCAATGGGGCTGTCCCTGCCCCCCGGCCTGTGTCGCGCCCCGCTGGTGTCTCGCCTCGTCCTGCAACTCAGCCGATTCGTACGGCTATCCGGTGGGACTGGCCTGTGCAGGGTAAGCTTGCCAGTTCCTTTAAGGCGGGCAGTAGTCTGCGTAAGGGTATCAAGCTGGTGGTGTCACCGGGTACCTCGGTACGTGCCAGTGCTGCCGGGCGGGTTGTGTATAGTGGTAACGGCCTGATTGGTTATGGTCAGTTGGTTATTATTAAGCATGATGCTGATTATCTGAGTGCCTATGGGCACAATCGTAAGTTGGTGGTGAAGACCGGACAACAAGTGTCGCAAGGTGATCTGATTGCTGAATCAGGCCGCATGCAGGCCGGTCAGTCCCGGTTGCATTTTGAAATTCGTCGCCGTGGTAAGCCGATTGATCCACTGCGTGTTTTGCCATCTCGCTAAGGGCAGGTATGGAACAGGTTCCTCTGAAGACCTTTACTGAAAAGGCGTATCTGGATTATGCCATGTACGTCATTCTGGATCGGGCGTTGCCGTTTATCGGCGATGGTCTGAAACCGGTGCAGCGACGCATCATTTATGCGATGTCGGAGCTGGGTTTGTCTGCGACGGCGAAGTTTAAAAAGTCTGCCCGCACCGTTGGTGATGTTCTGGGTAAGTTTCACCCGCACGGTGATAGTGCCTGTTATGAGGCGATGGTGCTGATGGCGCAGGCGTTTGCGTATCGTTATCCATTTATTGATGGACAGGGTAATTGGGGGTCGTCAGACGATCCTAAGTCGTTTGCTGCGATGCGTTATACCGAGGCCCGGCTGACACGTTATGCTCAGTTGTTGTTAGCTGAGTTAGGGCAGGGTACGGTTCCCTGGCAGCCGAATTTTGATGGCACGCTACAGGAGCCGGAGCAGTTGCCGGCGCGTTTGCCGAATATCTTGCTGAATGGTGCCACGGGTATCGCGGTGGGTATGGCCACGGATATTCCGCCGCACAGTCTGCGTGAGGTGGTGCAGGCTTGTGTGTACCTGATTGATCATCCGGATGCCAGTCTGACGGAGATTGGTGATTTTATTCCGGGGCCGGATTATCCGACCACGGCTGACATTATCACGCCAGCCGCTGCGTTACGTGATTTGTATGCTACCGGGACTGGTTCGGTACGTGTCCGCGCTCGCTGGAAGGCTGAACAGGGTCAGATTGTCATTACTGCATTGCCATATCAGGTTTCGGGTGCGAATATTCTGGTGCAGATTGGTGCGCAGATGCAGGCGAAGAAGTTGCCCTGGCTGGCTGAT
>JAHDCB010000125.1 GCA_020630035.1 Gammaproteobacteria bacterium | reverse complement strand
GCGCCAGCAACAGGTACGGTATTCTACGCCAAGAACGGCATCGTGCGTCCGTTGTTTATGCAGATCGTACTGCCAGCGGCCCAGGAGTTGGGTTTTTTCTGTCAGCGGCCAGTTGATGGCCAGGTCTGTATGTTCAGTGACATTTGTGTGGCGTCGGTAGCCGATACTGACAGATTGTGTTGTATCGGGTTGGTGCGTGGTTTGTATAGTGAGTTGGTCTGGTGTGCCGGATTGCCAGGCAAAGGTACTGTTGATCTGCCAGTGCTGCGCCGGTTCAGCCTGCAGGCTGCCGACCACCGCTGAATGTGTTGCAGTTGCTGGGGTTTGTCCCGGCAGTGTGACCTGGCGGTCCTGGAAATAAAAAATCTGGCCGATGCTGGCGGTCAGATAATCATGCCGGGTTTGCGGGTCCTGGATGCGTGAGGTGAGTCCGACCGCGAGTTGGTTGGTATCTCCGACCCGGTCAGCACCGGTGAACCGGTCTTCGCGGAACAGATGATGCAGGCTGACTGTGCGGTCAGCGGTATCGAAAACCGGCAGGTTATCCTGTTGTTCGGTATGGATATACTGATATTGCAGGCGCGGCTCCAGGGTTTGCAGGCTGGGTTTGCCGCGATAGATCACCGGTCGCTCAAAGGATAAGCCGCCATCCAGGCTGATGTGCTGGCTGAAACGGTCTGGGTTATGCGGCGCCTGGTTGAGTTGATACCGGGTATAACGTATTCCGAGTTTCGGGGTGAAATGGTAAGCGTGGTTTTGTTGTGGCCAGCTGATACCCGGTGCAATATCCAGGCGGGTCCCTTCAATCATGGTATTGCCGGGTTGATCGAACCGAATCAGTTCCGCATCCAGATGATATTGTGGCTGATTCAGTTGGTCGGTATGACGTTTGTGTAGTGTGATCTGCGGCAGGATGCGATATGGCTGATCGCTGGTATTGAGTCGCTGATAATCTTGGATCCGAGCCTGTAGTGCCCAGTCGTCGGTTAGATAGCCCAGTTCGGCGGATCGTGGCAGCAGAGTCGTACTGGCTGCAGATAGGGTATCACCGAAATCTGTCAGGTAATCCGGGTCGGAAACGTAATTCAGATCAATGCTGCTATACAGGTTCGGGTTATGCTGGCTGCGACTGCGCCAGGAAAAACGACCGCGTTGTTGTGTTTTTCCTGGGTGTTGCCGATCATGTGGCAGATAATCTGCCTGTATCTCACTTTGTGTCGTATGGGTCAGCCAGCGCCACTCGCTACCCAGTAGTAAGCCTCGACGGCTCATAGTGATGGGCTTCAGTGTGAAGTCATAGTTGGGGGCAAGATTAAAATAGTAGGGTGTTTTCAGTTGGATGCCATGTGCATCAGAATAACCCAGGCTTGGCGGCAAAAAGCCGCTGTGGCGCCGGTCATCCAGTGGAAAGCGTAGCCAGGGTGTGTAACCGACGGGCAGATCCATAAAGTGCAGGGTGGCATGATGCAGGGTGCCCCAACCAGCGTCCTGGTCTAGCATCAGTTGTTCTGCCTGTAGTTGCCAGTCGACTTGGTCTGGTGGGCAGGTGGTGTAACTGATGTTCTGGTAATGGCTGCGGCTGTTATCCTGAAACCTTGCTTGTGTGGCACTGCCGTGTGCGGATATTGCCGGTAGATAATAGCTTACCTGGGATGCCTGTCCGGTTCGCTCGGCTAGCTGGTATGTCAGCTGGTCAGCATTTAAGTGCAGATCAGGTTGTTGCCATACGACTGTGCCGCTGGCCTGTATCTGTTGTTGCTGAGCGTCTACAATAGCAGCGTCTGCACTGATCTGAACCGGGCTGCTATTCTGGTACCGCAGATTGAAGGATGGCGCTGTTGCCTGATCAGTAGCAGTGATCGGTTGTTTGCGACACTGGCCCGACAGGGTTTCAGTCTGGCCTGGTATGCACCAGTGCAGACCGAGGATCAGGCACAGGATGCTGATGGTGTGATGCGGCGACGTGAACAAGGCTGGTGTTGAATCGTGGTGGCAGGTAGTGAGAAGATGCTGTCCGGTTATCCTGTCCGATGTGGACATATCAATATAGTATGGCGGCAAACAGCATAGCACGCAAACCTTGCTGAGATGGCTTGATTGCAGCCCTACAAGGGCACCTCTGAAAACGTGACGAGCGCAGCAAAGACGAGGCGAAAGAGCGCAGTGTACCAAGCGTACATAAGTATTTTTTAACGCAGTATTTGCAAGCGGAATAGTTTGTAGAGGTGCCCACAATATCTCGCAGGTCGTTAACATGAGTCTAGCCAGAACGTTATGTCGTGCGGCGTCTGGTGTTGCTGCACCCCAGGTAATCGTCGAAACACATCTTGCCAATGGTCTGCCAGGTATCAGCATTGTTGGCTTGCCGGAAAAGGCCGTCCAGGAAAGCCGGGATCGGGTGCGCTGTGCGCTGCAGAACAGTGGTTTTGAGGTGCCGAAGCGCCGTATTACCATTCATCTGGCGCCGGCAGATTTGCCAAAACAAGGCTCCCGATTTGATCTGGCGATTGCAGTGGGTATGCTGGTCGCCAGTGGACAGTTACCGCAATCTGCGGCCGAAGACCTGGAACTATATGGTGAGCTGGCACTCAGTGGGGAGTTGCGGCCAGTTACCGGGGTGCTGCCTGCTGCCTTAGCGGCTCAGGCTGCCGGACATGGTATGGTACTGCACCCGGACAATCTGCCGGAAGCGTCTCTGGTAGAAGGGTTGGTCCGCTATCCAGTGCCACACTTGCTGAGTCTGAGCGCGCATTTGTGCGGGCGTCAGCCGATTGAACCAGCGACGTATGATGTGACTGCTCCGGCGATGCATGATCTGCCGGATCTGGCAGACGTACGTGGCCAGGCGCAGGCAAAGCGGGTACTCGAAATTGCGGCTGCTGGTCAGCATAATCTGTTGATGGTGGGACCACCCGGCACCGGTAAATCCATGTTGGCGCATCGCTTGCCGGGTTTGTTGCCGGAAATGAGTCGGGCAGAAGCGTTGGAGACTGCCGCGATTGCTTCTGTGGCAGGCTATCCGCCCGATCCGGATCGCTGGCGTCAACGCCCCTTTCGGGCACCGCATCATACCTGTTCTGGTGTGGCCCTGGTGGGTGGCGGTAGTCATCCGAAACCGGGTGAGATCTCACTCGCACATCACGGCGTATTATTCCTGGATGAACTGCCTGAGTATGATAATCGCGTGTTAGATGTGTTGCGCGAGCCAATGGAAAATGGTGCGATTACGATTGCCCGGGCGACCCGCAGTGCGTCTTATCCGGCCCGCTTTCAGGTAGTCGCGGCGATGAATCCGTGTCGTGATGGCTATTACGGTGATGGTAGTCAGCGTTGTCAGTGTAGCCCGGATCAGGTGCGGCAATACCAGAACCGTATTTCTGGCCCGTTACGTGACCGTATTGACCTGCAGATCCAGGTGCCGGCACTACGCCACGATGATCTGTTTGGCGATGCGTCGAGCGGTGAATCCAGTGCGGTCGTGCGCCAGCGTGTCCAGGCGGCCTGGGAGCGTCAGCAACAACGTCAGGGATACAGTAATGCCCGCCTGGCCGGCCAGCGGCTGGAGGCACATTGCCAATTGGGGCATGCTGACCAGCATGTGCTGGTCGGTGCCGTGGATCAGTTGGGTTTGTCGGCGCGTGCCTACCACCGTATTCTGCGTGTGGCACGCAGCATTGCTGATCTGGCTGTCAGTGACACCATTCAGCGTCCCCATCTGCTGGAAGCGATCAGTTACCGGCAGCTTGACCGCAGGCTGTAGGGCACTTCTGCCAACGTCACGAGCGCAGTAAAGACGAATCAATATGACCCAAACCTATGACCTGTTGATTGTTGGTGGTGGCTTGGTTGGTGCCAGCCTGGCGATTGCGTTGCACGGACATGGATTACGTATCGGCCTGGTTGAAGCGCGTCCGTTGGGCGATCCGGGGCAGCCCAGCTACGATGACCGGGCACTGGCATTAAGCTATGGCAGCCGACAGATTCTGGAGTCAATACAACTCTGGCCGCAGTTGGCAGAACAGGTTGCCCCGATCCGGCAGATTCATATCAGTGACCAGGGACACTTTGGTTGTGCCCGGATCACTGCGGATCAGGAGCAGGTACCGGCATTAGGCTATGTGCTTCCGGCCAGACAGTTGGGCCGGGTACTCTGGCAGCAGCTGCATCAGTGTCATGATGTGTCCTTGCTGACACCGGCACAGGTCACATCGGTGCAGCATATGCCGGATCAGGTACAGGTCAGATTGCAGCAGGGTGATCGGACTTCCTCGTTGACTACCCGCTTGTTAGTTGCTGCAGATGGTAGTGATTCCAGGCTGCGGGAGCAGTTGCAAATTCCGGCGACTGGCTGGGATTATCACCAGATTGCGGTGGTGGCCAGCATCACACCGGGTCGTCCCCATGCCGATACGGCGTATCAGCGTTTTACCCCGTTTGGTCCGGTCGCGCTATTGCCGCATCGGGCCGGGCACTGTACCCTGATCTGGACCTTGCATCCGGAGCAGCATGCCCAAGTACTGCAATATAATGACGCGCAATTCTGTGCCGCCTTTCAGCGCCAGTTCGGGTATCGTCTCGGTGTGTTGCAGCGGGTGGGTAAGCGGCATAGCTATCCGCTCAGACTATGCCGGGCGCAACAGATTGTGGCGCAACGTACTGCGATTATTGGTAACGCGGCTCACACACTGCACCCGATTGCCGGGCAGGGCCTGAATTTAGGTCTGCGTGATCTGAACACGCTGGTTGACAGTGTGCTGGCTGCACAGGGTGCGGGTCGGGATATCGGTGCTGCTGACTGCCTGAGCCAGTATCAGTCGGTTTGCCAGCGGGAGCATCAGCGAGTGGCACAGGCGACTGATGGCCTGGTGCGGTTATTTACCAGTCCGTTGCGCAGTTTGCAGTGGGCCAGAAATATCGGCCTGTTGGCATTTGATCATCTGTCACCGGTGAAACATGCGCTGGCTCGCACTGCGATGGGCCTGTGAGCAACGGGTGCGATTCAAACTGATGTGGTGTGCTACCACAGGTTTCTGGCAAGCGTTATTCTGATCTGCTCTCCGAGGGTCGC
>JAHDCB010000124.1 GCA_020630035.1 Gammaproteobacteria bacterium | reverse complement strand
CAACAAGCAGGTAACAAAGTGATGCTGGCGGCCGGGGACACCTTCCGTGCTGCTGCGGTTGAACAATTACAGAACTGGGGCCAGCAGAATGCGGTACCTGTGATCAGCCAGGGCCAGGGCGCTGATGCCGCCTCGGTGATCTTTGATGCCCTGCAATCTGCACAGGCGCGCCACTATGATGTCTTGATTGCAGATACTGCCGGACGCCTGCATACCAAAAACAATCTGATGGATGAGCTGGCCAAAATCGTCCGTGTTCTGAAAAAACAGGACCCGCAAGCACCACACGAAGTGATGCTGGTCGTGGATGCTGGTACCGGACAAAACGCCCTGCATCAGGCACGTGAATTTCATCGCGCTGTGGGTCTGACCAGCATCACCTTAACCAAATTAGATGGTACTGCCAGGGGTGGTATTGTATTCACCATTGCTGACCAGTTACCCATCCCGATCCGGTATATCGGGATCGGTGAAGGCCTAGATGATCTGCGTCCGTTTGCGCCAGACGTGTTCGTACAAGCTCTGTTTCGCTCATGATCCGCTTTCAGGCAGTCAGCAAAAGCTATCCCGCTACGGGTCAGGAAGCCTTAACACATATTGATCTGCACCTGGCCGCTGGCGAAATGGCCTTTCTGACCGGCCATTCCGGTGCTGGCAAAAGCACCCTGCTGAAGTTAATCGGTCGCCTTGATACCCCGACCCGGGGACAACTGTGGGTTAATGGACGCAATCTGAACAAACTGCCAAACCGGCAGATACCATACCATCGACGTCAGGTGGGCATGATCTTTCAGGATCACCGGTTATTGCCACACCGCACTGTATATAGCAATGTCTCCCTACCTCTGGTTGTTGCAGGTGTCCGCCATCAGGATATCAGAAGGCGGGTGTACGCAGTGCTGAATAAGGTCGGACTGGCTCGTAAGGCAAACAGCTATCCGGTCAGCCTGTCCGGTGGGGAACAACAACGTGTCGGGATTGCACGCGCACTGGTCAGCAAACCACCGATTGTGCTGGCAGACGAGCCAACTGGCAACCTGGATCCTGAACTGTCGCGCGACATTATGAGCTTATTCGTCGAATTTAACACGGTTGGTGTCACACTGTTGATTGCGACCCATGATGTTAACCTGATCCGGACTATGGACAAACGCATTATCCATCTGCAACAAGGCCGTGTACAGCCAACACCTGGCAGAAATGCCAGCAGCACCAACTATCAGACCAGCTTTGCAGAAGACCTTGCACGCCACTAAAGACCAACTGTATACCACCTCGCAGCATCCGTTACCCCGGTTTGCATTTGATGAGCAGGTAGCAGCTGTCTTTCCCGACATGATCCGGCGCTCTGTACCCGGCTATAGTGATATTCTGCACATGCTGCGCCTGATCACCCACCGTTATGCCCAGCCTGAGAGCCAACTGTATGACCTCGGCTGCTCGCTCGGTGCTGCCAGCCTGGCAATGGCGCAGGGACTGACGCAATCGGGCTGCCGGATTCTGGCCATTGATCAGTCGTCCGCCATGATTGCCCGCGCCAGAAGCTGTCTGAGCGACCCGGATTTACCGATTGTGCTGCAACAGGCTGATATCAGCACACAACCTATCGACAATGCATCTGTTGTGGTGCTGAACTTTACCCTGCAATTTATCCCACCGGCACAACGTCTATCTCTGCTGACCCGCATTCACACAGGCCTGCGACCTGGTGGGGTACTGGTACTGTCAGAAAAAATCGCCAGTGACGACACTGCCGAACAGACGGAGCTGGAGGCATTGCATCATGCGTACAAACGAGCAAATGCGTATAGTGAGCTCGAAATCACTCAGAAACGTGCGGCTCTGGAACAAGTACTGATACCGGAAACCCGCCAGACCCATACGACCAGATTACAGGCCGCTGGCTATCAGCGTTGTACCTTGTGGTACCAACAATGTCAGTTTGTCTCCTGGATCGCACACGCATGAACCTGGAGACAGCCAGACAAACATTGTGCCGACACGGCCTGGAAGAATGGGCACAACAACTACCACAACAATACCAGGAGCGGCCAACACATGGCGACCAGGCCCGTTGGAACACCGCAATAGCCAACCTGCCACACTGTCACACCAAGAAACTGGATATTCACCAGGGTGCAATCTGCATCGGTAGCGCAGACGATATCACAGAGAGCCAGCGTCACCAATTGCATAATGCCCTGCAAACATTGCACCCCTGGCGCAAAGGGCCGTATCACTTATATGGCGTCACCATAGAGACTGAATGGCGCTCGGATCAGAAGTGGGAGCGTCTGGCAGCCCACATCACACCGCTGACAGGCCGCAAGGTACTGGACGTTGGTTGTGGCAACGGCTATTACAGCTGGCGTATGGCCCAGGCCGGTGCCGATTGGGTGCTTGGGATAGACCCGACACAACTGTATCAGGCCCAGCATGATGCCATTCACCACCTGTTACCGAATACTCCGACAGGCCATCGCTGGCGGCAACAAGTCACCCAATTACCCCTGGGTATTGAACAGATACCTGCCGGACTGCAAGCCTTTGATACCGTCTTCAGTATGGGCGTGCTGTATCATCGTCGCTCACCGATAGACCATCTGCTGACCCTGCGCGATCTGCTGCGCCCCGGCGGTGAACTGGTGCTGGAAACCTTGGTATTACCCGATGCCGAACCACAGGTACTGACGCCACCAGGGCGCTACGCCAGAATGCGCAATATCTGGTTCATTCCCAGCCTGACACTGCTGACCACCTGGCTGCAACGCTGCGGTTATCGTGATATTCGCACACTGGATGTCACCCGGACAACCTCAACTGAACAGCGCCGCACAGATTGGATGCGCTTTGAATCGCTGGCTGATTTTCTGCACCCCGATGATCCAAAACAGACCCGGGAAGGCCATCCGGCACCCACCCGAGCTATTCTGCTGGCTCGTTATTAACCCGGTACCGCTATGCAACACCTGAATGCACCACAGCGTGAGGCAGTCCGTTATTTGTCAGGTCCCAGCTTGGTTCTGGCTGGGGCCGGGTCTGGCAAAACAAGGGTGATTACAGCCAAAATTGCCTATCTGATTGAGCAACAGCACCTGTCTGCTCGCCATATTATTGCGGTAACCTTCACCAACAAGGCCGCACGTGAAATGAAGGCCAGGGTCAGCGCATTGTTATCCGGCCAGGCAGCACGTGGACTGACGGTTGCCACCTTTCATACGCTGGGCCTGACGATCCTGCGACGAGAATATCAGGCAGCCGGACTCAGACCTAATTTCAGCATCCTGGATGAGCAGGATGTTATCCATCTACTGAAAGAACTGACCCAGCGCGACACCCTGGATAAGGATGACCTGCAACAAGCCAGACGCCAGATCTCGCAATGGAAAAATACCCTGGATACACCAGACCAGGTCCTGAATACTGCGCAGGATGCGACAGCACACTGGCAGGCCACGGTTTATGCAGCATATCAACGTACCTTACAAGCGTACAACGCGGTTGATTTCGACGATCTGATCCTGCGACCAGTACAACTGTTCAACGATCAGCCAGAGGTACGTGAACGCTGGCAGAATCGGGTGCGCCACCTGTTAGTCGATGAATACCAGGATACCAATGGCACCCAATATCAACTGATCCGACAACTCGTGGGGGTACAGGCTCGCCTGACTGTGGTCGGTGATGATGACCAGTCAATCTATGCCTGGCGCGGTGCCCGCCCGGAAAACCTGGCAGCACTGGCGCAAGACTTTCCGTCGCTCAAGGTCATCAAACTGGAACAGAATTACCGTTCCAGTGGCCGCATTCTGCAGGCAGCGAATGCACTGATTCAGCATAATCCGCACTTGTTTGCCAAACGATTATGGAGCGAACACGGCCCGGGTGACCCGGTACGAGTGATCCATTGTCGTGACGAAACCGCCGAGGCTGAGCGGGTGGTGGCTGAACTGATACAGATTCGGCTTAACAGTCGCCGTACCTATCGCGATTTTGCCATTCTGTATCGCGGCAATTATCAGGCACGCATCTTTGAGCAAGTATTGCGTACCAACAACATTCCATATTTCGTCAGCGGTGGCACCTCTTTTTTCGCCCGCGCGGAGGTGAAGGACGTGATGAGCTATCTGCGCCTGATCTGCAATACAGATGACGACACCGCCCTGCTGCGGATTATCAATACACCACGGCGTGAGATCGGCCCGACGACCCTGCAGAAACTGGCTGATTATGCAGCGGAACGCCAGGTCAGCCTGTTTGATGCCATTGATGAATTCGGCCTGGCACAATGTATTACCGGCCGGGCACTGCACCACCTGCAAGCCTTCCGGCAATGGTTGATCGGCCTGCAACAACTAGCCACACATACCGCACCTGCCAGCGTGATTGAACAACTACTGACCGACATGGACTATCAGGACTGGCTGCAACAAACCAGCAACAACCCGAAACAAGCAGACAAACGCTGGGGCTACGTCTGCGAACTGGTAGACTGGCTGACCCGTTTGCAAAGTGAAGAGCAGAAAGGAGAATCACTCAGTGACATTGTGGCCCATTTGGGTCTGCTGGATATTCTGGAACGGCAGGATGATGAACAACAGAATGATCGGGTCGCATTGATGACCCTGCATGCTGCGAAGGGACTGGAATTTCCGGCGGTATTTCTGGTGGGAATGGAAGAAGGCCTGTTGCCACATCAGACCAGTATTGACGAAGACAAGATTGAAGAAGAACGACGCCTGGCGTATGTCGGCCTGACCCGGGCACAACGTCAATTGTGCATTACCACCGCCGAAAAACGCCGCCGTGGCGGTGAATGGGTCAGTTGTGAACCCAGCCGTTTTCTGCACGAATTGCCAGAAGAAGAGATAACCTGGGAAGGACGTGGAGTCACCACCAGCCCAGAAGAACAAACACAACGTGCTCAGACCAGCATAGCCGGGCTACGCGCCCTGCTGGCTGACGCCAAAGCGACATATAAGGTACTCCCCAATGTCCAGACCAATATGAGCTAAAAATAAGATAGTGGGGGGGGTTACTCAGAGCCAACCGAATGTGGTGTCTCTGAGCGCTGTGCGCGGTAGAC
>JAHDCB010000123.1 GCA_020630035.1 Gammaproteobacteria bacterium | reverse complement strand
CGTTCATGATCTCCAGAATGGAGGCACCATCCAATAACGGTTGCAGGATCGCATCGCATTCATCCAGCGTCGCCCGAAATGTCGGCTGTGTTTCATACAATTCCTGCCCCATCCCGGCGTACTGACTGCCCTGCCCGGTGAACAGAAAGGCCACAGTCGGTGCAATCTGGTGCGCTGGCGCGTGACCTGTTGCTACAGCCGTATGATCACCTGCTGCACGAGCTGCCAGTTGTTCCTGCAGCTCGCCACGCGAGCAAGCTACAAACACCTGACGGTACGCAAAATGACTGCGGCAGGTGGCAGCGGTGTAACACAACTCCGCCAGATCCAGAGTCGCGTGTTCCGCTATATAGTCTTGATATGCCTGAACCTGCGCAGCCAGTCCTGCTGCGCTTTTTGCCGACAGGGTCAGTATGTGTGCAGGACGTTCTGCACCCTTTTCCTCAGCGGCATCCGCAACCGGATCAGGTATCCATTCAGAAACAATAACATGCGCATTCGTGCCACTAAAACCAAAAGAACTGACCCCTGCCATACGCTTATGCGCTTGCCAAGGCTTCAGCGTGACTGGAATCTGAATGGGTAGATTGTCCCATTCAATTTGTGGATTCGGTTGCTGAAAATGTAAATGTGGCGGGATTTTCTGGTGCTGCGCCATCAGCACTATTTTGATCAGACCGGTAATACCAGCCGCCGCTTCTAAGTGGCCCATATTGGTTTTAACCGACCCAACACGCAATGGTATCTCTCGATCCCGAAATACTGCACTCAGCGCACCAATCTCTATCGGATCACCCAGTGAGGTACCCGTACCATGGGCTTCAATATAACTGATTGACTGTGGTTCAAGGCTTGCCTGTTGTAAAGCCTGACGAATAACGGCCTGTTGTGATGGCCCCCTAGGTACTGTCAAACCACTGCTCGGACCATCATGATTGATTGCCGACCCGCAAATGACTGATAAAATTGCATCACCGTCCTGTAATGCATCAGAAAGCCGTTTGAGTACGATGACACCACACCCTTCACCTCGCACATACCCATCGGCAGCAGCATCAAATGTTTTACAACGACCATCAGAAGCCAGCATATTCGCCTTAGAGAAAGATATCATGATTTCTGGTGATAATATGAGCCCAACACCACCAGCTAAAGCCAGATGACATTCGTGTTGACGCAAACTCTGACACGCCTGATGCACCGCAACTAATGATGAAGAACACGCCGTATCAACCGCTACGGAAGGCCCAGTGAGCCCCAGAACGTAAGACACTCGACCCGCTGCCACACTCAATGCTGAACCGGACTGATCATGCAAATCCGTCGTATGCTGATGACCTGAAAGGGATCTGTAATCATTAGTGAATATCCCGATAAATACACCTGTCAGGCTTTCTGATAGCGTACCAGGGATGATGTTTGCGTATTCCAGCGCCTCCCAACTAACCTCCAGAAGCAGCCGTTGTTGCGGATCCATCAATATCGCTTCGCGCGGCGCAATATTAAAAAATTGCGGATCAAACTGATCAACCTGATCTATGAAACTACCATGCCGGATATGTGATTTACCGGGCACGGCAGGATCCGGATCAAAAAAATCCTCAACATTCCAGCGTTCCGAAGGAATCTCAGTAATCGCATCCCCACCCGCACATAAGAAATTCCAGAATTGATCTGGCGTTTTGATGCGCTGTGGAAGGCGGCAACCCATTCCAATGATTGCTATCGGCTCTGGGCTATTACGTCTTTCTGCTTCTGCCAACTTCGCTTTTAAATCATGTGTTTGCTGCAATGCATTTTTCATTGCGGCGATATAGTCTGGAATATGAGCAGACATATCTATTTTCCCTGTAAAAATTCCTGTAAAAACAGGTTAGTCAATTCATCTTCTGTCAGATTATCGGTTGTTGAGTCAGGCTTCTGATCAACCGCACATTCATTCACCATACCTTCATCAGAAAATAGTTCCATGATAAAATAAGAATGTAATGCATTCAAGTTTGGATAATCAAACACTAAAGTCGCAGGCAATTTTATTCCTAAACTATGTGATAAATCATTGCGTAATTCAACAGCCATTAATGAATCCAGACCTAGATCCATCAGACCCTGAGCCGGATCAATCTGATCTTCTGCAGATAACCCCAATATTTTTGCGGCTATATTACGTAAATGTTGCATCAGAAAGATAGCTCGTTCTGAAGAATCTGATGAAAATAATTGTTGTCTGGTTGAAATAATATGCTGATCAGCATGACTCGTTTGTGTATACAGATCTGCGTAGAAAGCGCCTTGAGTTACATCATGCGTTAAAAATGTTCGCCAGTTAACAGGAAAAACACCGACCTGGGCGACATCAGTTGCATGACCTCCCAGATAAGCAAAGACTTGTTGACCTTCTTCTGGTTTAATCAAACCAAATCCCCGATTCACTATGCGCAAACGTTCACGCTCAGCCAAGTCAGCAGCCATTCCGACATCTGCCCAAGCTCCCCAGTTAATACTCAATCCTGGTAAGCCAAGCGTTTGTCGGTACGCCATCAGGCCATCCAGAAACGCATTCGCCGCTGCATAATTACCTTGTCCACGACTTTCTAACAATGCAGCAGCGGAGGAAAAACAGACAAAAAAGTCCATTGCCTGATCTGCCGTCAGGCAATGTAAATGCCAGCCCCCATAAACCTTTGGCCGCATAACGGTCGAAAAACGTTCTTTGGTCTGCTGACTCAGACTGCCATCATCCAGCACTCCGGCGGCATGCACGATACCACGTAAAGGTTGTGGACAAACTGTCAGCAGGCGTGCGACGTCGGCTTCAATTGAGATATCAGCCTGCACAACCTGTATCTCTGTACCAGCATCTTCCAGGCAACGAATCTGATCTGCAATAGCCTCCGACGGAGCTCGCCGTCCGACCAGTACCAGATACCTTGCTCCTGCACTCACCAATTGCCCGGCGACCTGTAATCCCAGTCCGCCGAGACCACCGGTGATTAAATAACTACCGGTGGTTTGTGTTTTTATCACTGGCTGTTCAACAAACGACACTGTATCTGGTTGCTGCCAGCGAGTCAGACGCGCCACATACCACTCATCCCCTCGCAATGCGATCTGCGTTTCTTCATCCGGCGCATATAACTGTGCCAGCAACACTGACAAATCAGAACCTTCTGCATAGTCAAGACTGGTACACCTGAGTTCAGGATATTCAGCAGCAATCGTACGAGTCAGTCCCCATAAAGAAGACTGTACCGGGTTGGTTGCTTCCTGCACTATGACTGGCTGAGCATTTTGCGTGATCACCCACAAACGCGGCGTTAAGTCTTGCTTTATTAAAGATTGCACAAGACACAGTAATCTATCATTCAATTCTAATGCTTGTTGTGGTACCTCAATATCTTTATTTTCGTGCGCCACATAGATCACATCCGTCAATACTGACTGTTCAGATGATGTGCAATCCCCAAGGGGTTTCAGAGTGCATCTGCCTCCCGCATCCTGTAGCTGACAACCTAGTGCTGACCCGAGAACGCCACCAGCAGCCACGATCAGCCAGTGCCTCCCATGCAATGGCTCTGCCGAATCCGGTAAGGCTCGCACCTGCCAGTTGATCTGATATAACCAGTCCTGCCATATCGAGGCGAGCTGCAATGCTTCCCGAGGCGCGATCCGGGCCTCAAAATCATGTAATTCAATCAGCATCTGGCCATTTTCATCGAACAGATAAATGTCCCAGCTATGAGCTGTTTTCCGTTCACTGGCACACCACCAGTCTGTCCCGGTCGCCTGTTGATGCACCTGAATGCGCCTGACTGCAAATGGCAACATGGTCTCATCTGAGGCGGGTACCGGCAGGGCCGCTGCCTGCAGACAGGAGTCCAGCAAGGCCGGATGCAGCACATAGCCACGCAAACTGCCGATCATCTGTGGGCAGGTCAGTTTCGCTAATCTGCGCCCTGCACCAGTCCAGACACGAGATATCCAACGGAAACAGGGCCCCAGCATAATCTGTTGTTCAGCAGCTGACTGATACCAGAGATCCGCTGATAATTCAGTCTGACATTGTTGCTGCCAGTCACCCAGATTCATCACAGACGTACCCGCATTATCTGCCGGGCTACTCAGCAGACGTCCTGTCGCATGCGTCGTGAGCTGTTCAGTGTCGTCAAAGCTGATCAGCTCAAAATCCAGGCCTGATCCCTTTGTCTGGCTCAACGTCACCTGCACTGTTCGCTCGGTTGCTTCAGGCAATACGAGGACCTGTGGAAACACCACATCATCCAGCACACAAACCGGTGTCCCGGATATTACTTCAGCCACACTGCATAAGGTTGCCAGGTGGCAGGCACCTGGCACAACAACCGCATCATAGACCACATGATCGGCCAGGAAAGGCAGGCTCTGCAGACTGAATTCTTTTTCAAACAAGGTCACCTGCTGCCCGGGCAGCTTCACCATCCTGTCGAGCAAAGGACGAACCCGAGGCAGATCCTGTTCTGCCGTACCATCCACCCAATACGGTTTTCTCTGGAACGGATAGGTCGGCAAGTGAACCTTGTGCCGCACATAACCCTGATCAAAGGCTGCCCAGTCCACGGCCACACCTCGCACATACAATTCACTCAGGCTGGCTGACAATTGGGTCCATTCTTTCTCCGGACGCATACCGGGCAACCAGATGCCGCTATCTTCCGGCACACAACGCTGTCCCATGCCCAGTAAGACCGGCTTCGGCCCGATCTCCAGGAAGATATCCACGTCCTGTGCCTGCAAGCAAGCCATGCCATCCGCAAACTGCACTGCCTCACGCACATGACGCACCCAATAATCCGGTGTGGCGATCGTCTCGTCCGCCAGTTGTCCAGTCAGATTGGAAATCAGTGGAAGGGTCGGTGCAGCATAGGTAATACTGGCTGCCACCGCACGGAACTCCGCCAACATCGGCTCCATCTGCGGTGAATGGAAGGCATGGGAAACGGTCAGTGGGCGGGTTCTGATGTTGTCTTTGGCAAGCTGTTCCGCAATTGCCTGGACTGATGTTGTGGCACCAGAGATCACCACATTGGTCGGCCCGTTGATCGCGGCAATAGAGACTTCATCAGAATACTCAG
>JAHDCB010000122.1 GCA_020630035.1 Gammaproteobacteria bacterium | reverse complement strand
TGAATTCTGGAAAAAGGCATAATTATTCACCCCCGCCTTTCTGGCGATGCCACTGAGTGATTTTTCATGCTCTGATATTTCATCACGAATCAGGATACGCTCAAAGTCTTCCGCTTCTTCTACATATTTTTGAAAGGCTTCAGCTATCGAAACAAAATAAGCCTGCGCCTGGGCTATTTCATACTTTTTTGGATCGCCATTCATGGCAATCAGATAACAGGCAAAGCGCGACAGCCGGTAATCTTTTATTTTTTTTCCGTCAACAACACATGGTTCGAGTACAAAATTTTCCAGCGTTACGATGTTCAGTGAAGTGCAGGCTGAGATAGCCTTCTGGATCACCTTATTAAATGATTCTTGACTTTTGTAACCTAATAGCGGCATCAGATCACGCGCATACCAATAGGTAAACCCGTTTTCATTCGACAATGTATTAAAATCCGGACGATGCTCATCAAAATGAAACACTTCATCCGCTTGTGTGGGTAATACATGTTTCTGCATCAGTTTACCTCCACAGTATGGCTGTTAAGGCGATTGACAGATAGCCTCATACCAGATAACGCCGTATTTTTGTTTATCTTCAAGGCGTGGAGCCCACGCATAGCCAGGCTATGTTAAGGGCTTCCACAACGCAGAAGAGGGGCAAAAAGGCAAGCTCAGGTGGTATGAGGCTATTTGGAAATCGTCTAAGGGCGCCCATCTTCGACCACACCCTCTTTTTCCACTGGCATCAGGTCAGCCTTGCTGACTCCCAGCATCAATATCGCTGTGCTGGCAACATAGATGGAGGAATAGGTGCCAACCAGCACACCAACCAGCAAGGCAAATGCAAAGCCATGAATAATTTCACCACCCAGAAAGAACAACGCCAGTAAGACCAGCAGGGTGGTTAAGGAGGTCATCAAGGTACGGCTCAGGGTGTGATTCAGCGACAGGTTGATGATCTCCAGCGGGGTACCTTTACGCAGTTTGCGAAAGTTTTCCCGTACCCGGTCGAAGACAACGATGGTGTCATTCAATGAGTAGCCGATCACGGCCAGAACTGCCGCTAAGACTGGCAAATCAAATTCAAGTTGCAATAGTGCGAACAATCCGAGGGTCAGTAATACGTCGTGGGTCAGCGCCAATACGGAGCCCAGGGCAAAGCGCCATTCAAAGCGCAACGCGACATAGATCATGATCGCAATCAGTGCAACCAGGACTGCCAGGGCTCCGTCTTCCGTCAGCTCATCTCCGACCTGCGGGCCGACAAATTCAACCCGCCGCAGGGTAACGTGATCTGTTGCTGCATTGGTTAAGGCTGCATATACCTGGTTGCTGAGGGTGGAGGTATCACCTTCGTAGCCGCCGGCCAGCCGGATCAGCACGTCCTGCGGGGTACCGAAATGCTGTACTGCGGCATCTCCCAGGTTGTGTTCTGCCAGGGTGGTACGGATCTGAGTCAGGTCAGCTGGCTGGCTATAGCCCAACTCTATCAGCGTGCCACCAGTAAAGTCGACACCAAAGTTCAGGCCACGGATGATCAGGGCGCCAATTGAGAGCAGCAGGACGCTGATGGAAAAAATCATCGCCAGGCGCCGCTGCGCCATAAAATCAATTCGGGTCTGACGTTTAATCAGTTGCATGACATGTCTCTCAGATCGCCAGCCGTGGCGCACGTCGCCTGCCATACAGCAGGTTCACAGCAGCACGGGTACCCACTATCGCGGTGAACATAGAGGTTACCAGGCCAATTGCCAGGGTGATAGCAAAGCCGCGCACCGGGCCGCTGCCAATGGAAAATAATACGACGGCAGCAATCAGGGTGGTGATATTCGCATCCAGAATGGTGGTAAATGCCTTTGCATAACCCGCGTGGATGCTGGCCAGCGGGCTGTTACCCACCCTCAGTTCTTCACGGATCCGCTCAAAAATCAGCACGTTGGCATCGACTGCCATCCCCACGGTCAGCACGATACCCGCTATACCCGGCAGGGTCAGGGTGGCCTGCAGGATCGACAAGACTGCCACAATCAGCACCAGATTGGTGATCAGGGCCAGATTGGCAACCAGGCCAAACAGTTTGTAATAGACCAGCATAAACATCATCACCAGCCCCAAGCCGACCATCACTGAGGCAAAGCCCTGGTCGATATTGTCCTGCCCCAGGCTGGGGCCAATGGTGCGTTCTTCAACAATTTCAATTGGTGCCTTCAGCGCGCCGGATTTCAGCAGCAAGGCGAGTTGGTGTGCTTCGTTCGCCTGCAGTCCGGTGGTCTGGAAACGCCGCCCGAAGGGTTCCCGGATCACGGCGACGCTGATCACTTCTTCCACCCATTTCCGGATCGGCTTGCCGGCATCATCACGCCCGACGATGCGCCTTTCTTTAAATACCACCGCCATCGGCTTACCGACATTCTCGGTGGTGGTGTCGCGCATCCGCTTCGCACCCTTGCTGTCCAGGTTGACGACCACGGCGGGTGAGCCGGTCTGCTGGTCAAAGGTCGATGCCGCACTGGTCATCTGGTCGCCGGTCACGATCAGTTGCCGTTTTAATAAGATCGGCTGACCATCACGTTCGTAATATAGTCGGGTGCCGGGTGGTGTCTTGCCACTACGCGCTGCATCTAATGCCTGTGCACCATCACCCACGGCCAAGCGATATTCCAGGGTAGCGGTCGCACTCAGGATGTCCTTTACCTTTCCCGGATCCTGCACACCGGGTAATTCGACCACAATGCGCCGTTCGCCCTGCTGCTGTACCACTGGCTCGGAAACACCGAGCGCATTCACCCGGTTGCGTAATGTGACTATATTCTGGCTCAGCGCCTGTTTACGGATCTCGCGCTGTTCCGTATCAGAAAAACTGGCCCGAAAGACGTAGCCAGCCTGGGTATCCTGTGCGCTGAAATTCAGTTCCCGAAATGCCTCGGCCGCGACTTGCTGTGCCTGATCACGCTGATCAGCCCGCCGGAAACGGACTTCCACACCGTCGGCAATCGGCTTAACTGTCAGATAACGGATCTTTTCGCTACGCAAAAAACGCCGAATCGTGCTGGCCTCCAGTTCTACTGCATTCCGCAGGGCAGCGTCCATATCGACATCGATCAGAACATGTATACCGCCTCGCAGATCCAGGCCCAGGCTCATCGGCTGTGCGCCCAACCCACTCAGCCAGGCCGGGACATCCGGCAATAAGGTCAGCGCCTGGGTATAGTCCAGCGGCAAGCTGCCGGTAATAACCTGCTGCGCCCGCAGTTGGTCTTCTGTCTGGTGGAAACGAATAAACAGCTTGTCGTCCTGGTGTTCCAACCGTTTGACGGTAATCGCTGCACTTTCCAGGGCATTCTGCAGGTTATGCTGCAAACTCTGGTCAACACGTGCACCTCGCAGCCCACTGACCTCAATCACCGGATCCTGGCCATACAGGTTCGGCAACGCATACAGGGCTGCCAGGAGTATCACCCCGGCAACCAGCAGGTTTTTCCACATCGGGTATTGATTGATCATTGCCTGATGCTGCTGGATTACGTGGCTGACAAGGTGCCTTTTGGCAGAACCAGTTCGACGGATGCACGACGGACCGCGACCACGGTATTCGGTGCAATTTCTAATTTTGCGGTGCTATCGTCTAATTCGGTGATTTTGCCCATCAGCCCGCCAACGGTCTGCACTTCATCACCTTTACCCAGTTCGGCAATCAGTTTTTTGTGTTCTTTCTGGCGCTTTGTCTGTGGCCGGATCACAAACAGATACATCACCACAAACATGCCCACCAGAAAGATAATCGGCAGCATGCCACCGTCCGGGCTGGCAGCAGGGGTATTGGCAAGTGCGTCAGAAATGAAAAAACTCATGCAAGACTCCGGCAGGTTGAAATCAAATTTAAACGGCGCGTGATTATGCCATATTTAGGTGTTGAGGTGGGCCTACAACGCAAAAAGGCAGGCACAATGGCCTGCCTTCAAGGTGGAATACTGACTGACTCAGAGTGCTTCAGTACCTGTTTCGCCGGTGCGAATCCTGACTACCTGGGTAAGCTCATGTACAAAAATCTTGCCGTCACCGATCTTACCAGTTCTGGCGGCATCGATAATTGCCTCAATCGCTGCATCCAGTAAATCATCACCGATAGCAACTTCTACCTTGATCTTAGGCAGGAAATCGACCACATATTCAGCGCCCCGATACAGCTCTGTATGCCCTTTCTGGCGACCGAACCCCTTCACTTCAGTCGCAGTAATACCTTTGACGCCAATCGTGGATAAGGCTTCACGAACATCATCCAGCTTGAATGGCTTAATGATAGCAGTAACTAATTTCATAGGTTATATCCTGAAAAATAGTAGCGGTTATCAGAAGCTGTGACTCCAGGTGACAGCAAGCTGAGCATTCTCATCGTCACTGGCTTTACTAGCCTTGGAAAGCGCCAGCGTCATCACACCCAGGTCTTGCACCGGCTTGCTGAGGCTGACTTCCAGGTGCTGATAAGTGGTCTCCTTGTTAGCAACACCATCATCCGCAAAGTCGTAACGCCCCAGGGTACCGGCAATCTCCCAGTCCGCATAGAAGGGTGCACTCGCAGATACAAAGTAGTACACATCACCTTCTATAAATTTTTCATTAGCCTGATTAGTATCCTCTACCTTAGAACCGACCGTATATTTCACGCCAGCAGAGAAGGCTGCAAAATCAAGTGTGGCATACAGCTCAGTGTAATCAGCATCAATATCACTATTGGGATAAATGTAACCAACGGCACCTACATCGTAGCCGATTTCTCCCTGCGAACCGACAAACCCGGCATACAGATCAATTTCAGAGCCATCAGTAACATTAGAAACCCAGGCACCTGCATACAACCCGTCGTCGTTGAACAGGTCAATACTACCCTGCACAGCAGGTTGGTTATTTGTCTGGGTGACACCACGCGACAGGTAGTCACTGGTAACAGTTAAGCTACCACTAACATCAGCATAAACTGTCGCTGACAGGCCCAATGCAGCCAGGCTGATGGCAACAGAATTTTTTATCGTCACAAAAGTTCTCCATGAATAATATGAAATGAAACGAGGGTGGCATTCATGTGGTAAAGCACAAAACGTGCCAAGAAAAAATCAAAGCGGTTAACC
>JAHDCB010000121.1 GCA_020630035.1 Gammaproteobacteria bacterium | reverse complement strand
CACCTTGACATGGTGGGGGTCGTTGGTTCGAATCCGATCGCGCCTACCAGACAATAAAAAAACCGGCATAAGCCGGTTTTTTTATGCGTAAATCAAACCACAATTGTATCAACGCCCACCAAAAATCGCACTCCCCACCCGGACATGGGTCGCACCTTCTTCAATGGCGATCTCAAAATCGCCGCTCATCCCCATCGATAACGCTGGCGCATCCAGTGCTGGCAGCACCGTATGCAACCATGCCGACAGTTGTCGCAGCCGACGGAACACACTTCGTATCTCATCATCCGGTGCCCGGAACGGTGCCATTGTCATCAACCCCAACACCTGAAGATGCGGTAAGGCCACTATGTTGCTAACCGCACGCAGCAGTTCTGCTTGTTGTTGAGTGTCCTGCTCCCAGTCCGCCGCGCTGAATCCTCCCTTGCTTTCCTCGCCAGACACGTTCATTTCGATAAATACCGGCAGGGTTCGGCCCGCATCCTGCAATTGACGCGACAGCCGTTGCGCAATTTTTTCCCGATCCACCGCATGCAAATAAGCAGCTGACTGAGCGATCGGCTGGCTCTGCCGGGTCTGCAAATGGCCGATAAAGTGCCACTGAATATCCGGCAAATGGCTTAAGCTCCGCGCCTTCTCAGCAAATTCTGCCGATCGGTTCTCACCAAAGTGGCGGATACCTGCCGCATAGGCCGCTGCAATATCAGTTATTGGCTTGGTCTTGCTGACTGCCACCAGGGTAATCTCATCAACCGAGCGACCCGCTCGTTCCGCTGCAGCCTGCATGCGCTGTTGTATGGTCCGCACGGTCTGCATCATGGCATCTCAAAGTGGCCAGAATAGCGGTATCAGGGCACTGGCCAGTAACCCTATCCCGAGATTCAGCGGAATACCGATCCGGGCAAAATCAGTAAACCGGTAGCCTCCCGGGCTATATACCAGGGTGTTGGTCTGATAACCGATCGGGGTCGCAAAACTGGCTGAGGCGGCGACCATCACGGCAATTACTAAGGGTCTGGGATCCACCCCCAGGGCCGTTGCCAGCGCGATCGCGATCGGTGTCACCACAACCGCTACCGTACTGTTCGACATCAATTCAGTCAGCACCGACGTCAGCAGGTATACCGACCAGAGGAGCATAAAGGGCGGCAGCCCCATTAACCAAGGTGCCAGTCCGCTGACCAGCAGGTCTATCGCACCAGACTGTTGCAACCCTGCCCCGACTGCCAGCATGGAAAAGATCAGTATCAGCAGGTTTTTGTCGATCGCCGCAAACGCTTCTTCGGCGTCAATACAACGTGTGAGCAGTACCACCGCCACCATCACACTGGCGAGTACAAACAAGGGTGCCACGTTCAGCCCGGCCAGCAATACCATCAAACCCAGGGCACCCAATACCACGGGTGCATGACGGCGGCGATAGGGTCGCGCCGCCGGGATGGATAAATCCAGCAGGCGTTGCTCCCGTGCCAGACGTTGCAGCTCAGACTCGGTACCTTCCAGTAGCAGGGTGTCCCCGATTCTGAGTGGGGTCTCATCCAGTTGCTGATGCAGGTTGCGGTTTTTACGATGTAACGCCAGCGGAAACACACCATAATGCCGCCGCAGCCGCAACTCACGTAACCGGCGCCCGATCATCCGGCAACCGGGCGTGATCAGCGCCTCTACCGTACGTGCCGCACGTGACGACCCTGAGCTGGCAAGTGCCACGTCGGTATCTTCACTCAGGCTGAGCACTTCTACCATCGCGGTCTTCAGCACGACTCGATCGCCTGCCGCTAACGTGATGTCGCTGAGCTGGCGTCGCAATGAGTTATCGTTCCGGATCACGTCCGCTACATACCCGTTATCGTGCCGGAATAAGGCGACCTGCAAGGGCGGTTGCCCGATCAGGGTGCTCTCCGGTGGAATCAGCACTTCGGTAAAGTAACGCATCCCGCCAGATGAGCCTGATAACAACTGCGTCATACTGTCGCGCTCCGGCAACAGCCGGTCTGCAAACAGGTACAGATATAACACACCGGCGGCGACCAGAATCACTGCCAGTGGTGTAACCTCAAACAGGCTGAACGGGGCTAAACCGGCGGCACGTACGACTCCATCCACCAACAGGTTGGTGGAGGTGCCGATCAGGGTACACATCCCACCGAGAATCGCGATATACGACAATGGAATCAGCAGTTTCGAGCTGGCAATACGCAATGTCTGCGCCATCTGCACCACAATCGGGATCATCACGACCACAACCGGGGTATTGTTCAGAAAGGCCGAAGCGAATACCACAAACAACACCAGTGCAATTACCGTCCAGACAGGATAATGCCCGGCATAACGCTGCACCTGCGTGCTCAAACCGGACAAGGTGCCGGTGCGTACCAGCGCACTGGAAAGCATAAACAAGGCTGCGATCGTCCAGGGCCCTGGATTCGACAACACTCCTAATGCTGCTTCGTATGGCAGGATACCCGTGAGTAATAATAAGGCGGCTCCGGCCAGGGCGGTGACCGCAATCGGATAGGTTTCGCGCACGAACAGGATAAACATCACACCGAGCACCCCCAGAGCGATCCAGGGTTGCCACAACAATGGGATAAACGATTCTGGCATGACAGGTTATCCTCGGTGCTACGAATCAGCCTGCAGGGGGACTATCTTCACCAAACCGATCCTCAACCAGTGTGATCAAGGCCTGTAAGGCTTGTTGTTCGTCCGGCCCATCCACCTGCAACTGTAACCGGCTACCACACCCGGCAGCCAGCATCATCACACCCATGATACTTTTGCCGTTCACCGCCTGACCGGCCTTTTCCAGCACGACATCCGCCACAAACTGGCTGGCGGTTTTCACCCATTTCGCCGAGGCACGAGCGTGCAGACCGAGTGAATTTGTGATGATAATCTCTCGTGTCAGCATACGCGCACCACTATTGAATGCCGCGCCGGGCACCTGCCCGGGCAATGTCGTATAAGGCAGCCAGATCAGTTGCCTGCGTATAGTTCAGAATACGCAATAACATCGGCAGGTTTAGTCCAGCCAGTACCCGCACCGCATCAGTCGCCATTGCAGCACGACAGGCAATATTATGCGGTGTTGCACCATACAGATCGGTCAGGATCAGGCCACTGCCTGGCAAACCAGTAATCCAGTCACGTATCGCTTGTTCTGCAGGTTGCGTCCCGGGCACTTCGATACACGACAGTGAAAATAGACTCTGACCCATAATATATTTGGCCGTGCTGCAAAATGCCGAGCCAATCCCCGGGTGCGTCACCAGCAAAACCGCCGACTCAGACTGCATCATCATCCATCGGCTGCAATGCAGCCTGCTGGCGTTGCACAAACTGCTCGGTGGTATCAACCCCCTTCAGCTTCAGCAAATGACTCCGCACTGCCGCCTCCACCAGGATCGCCAGGTTACGTCCGGGTGCCATCAACAAGGTAACACACGGAATCCGGGTTCCCAGCACCTCACGCGTTGCCTGCTGTGTCACCAATCGTTGCGGTGGATGCTCCCGCCGGGTCTGCAAACAAACGATCAGACGCAGATATTTATTGGTCTTGATCGCATTGTCACCAAACATCGCCTGAATATCCAACACGCCAAGACCGCGTACCTCGAGCATTCCGAGCAATAAAGACGGGCAGGTACCGCTGATGATCTCAGGTGCAATCCGGCAGAACTGGGGTGCATCATCCGCAATTAAGCGGCTACCACGGGTGATCAGTTCCAGTGCCAGCTCACTTTTACCAATCCCGGCATCACCCGTCAGCAACACTCCCATCCCCAGCACTTCTAAAAACACGCCGTGTAACGTGATTTTTTCAGATAGATTGAGGGCGGCAAAATGTTGCAGATTATCCAGTACCACCCGATCAGAGAGTGGCGTGCGGAATAAAGGCAGACCACTGTGTTCTGCCCAGTAACACAAATCATCATCCGCTGGCACGCCGTCAACCAGCACCACTGCACGCGTGCAGGATTGAAATAAGCGTTCCAGTGCCTGGGAACGCTTATCACGGGTCAGCTGTTGCAGATAGTCCTGCTCCGAACGACCAATCAACTGGATACGATTCGGGTGAATATAGGTTAACGGGCCAACAATCGTGTCACGTTCCGCATCCAGGGCATCATCCAGCAGGGTGCGCTGCAGCCCGGCCTCACCGGCACACAAGGTAAGCTGCAATCTGGTCTGCAACGCCTGATACAGGTTGGCAACGCGGATCCTATGTGGCATCAGACATCACCCGGGCAAACAACTGTTGTGCCTGATGCACATCTGACAAATGGCGTAATTGACGGCAGACAGATGCATCCCGAAACAACGCAGCCAGACGAGATAACAACTGCAGATGGCCCTGTCGGACATCTTCCGACACTAACAACACAAACATCAGATCGACTGGCTGGCCATCCTGACTGTCAAAATCAATCGCCTGACGCAACCGAATAAAACTGCCGCGACTGTGTGCCAGATCCGGCAGGCGTGCATGTGGCAATGCCACACCATCCACTAAACCTGTACTACCCAGGCGTTCACGCGCCAACAAATGGGCAAAGATACGTTCTGCCTCCACCGTATCCGATCCACCGAGCAGATACGCCGCATGTTCCAGCGCTCGCTTTTTGCTTTGCGAGGCACAATCCAGACAAATCGCTGAAGTAGCTAA
This sequence comes from Gammaproteobacteria bacterium, assembly GCA_020630035.1. Taxonomy (GTDB): domain Bacteria; phylum Pseudomonadota; class Gammaproteobacteria; order Chromatiales; family Chromatiaceae; genus JAHDBG01. Next base: position 488 of record JAHDCB010000121.1, on the reverse strand, counting down.
CAGTTGATCCATCGGACTATTCCGCCAGACCTACACCACGCCCCCTTCATCCTCCAGGGCGCGTTCACGATGACTGGGCGCACGATGATTCTGCATCTTTTGTTTTTGTCTGATGACCTGCCGATCCAGCTTATCGGCTAATGCATCAATCGCCGCATACATGTCTTCATTCACTGCTTCTGCATACACATCGGCACCGGCCACATGCAGCTGGGCCTCTGCCTTCTGCTCAGCCTTTTCCACGGTCAGAATCACCTGCACCTGCGTGACATGATCAAAATGACGTTCCAGCCGGGCGAGTTTTTCCAGCACATAGGCCCGCATGGATTCGGTCACTTCAACATGATGTCCCGAAATGTTTACCTGCATAGTCAGCTCCTGAATCAGATTATCAAACTGAAGTTACACACTTTCCAAGCTTCAGTATCAACGCTACCTGAGTCTGCTCTCCGAGGTACGCCATAAACCCATCCGTGGGGGCTCGGCTG
>JAHDCB010000120.1 GCA_020630035.1 Gammaproteobacteria bacterium | reverse complement strand
GGTACGCCATAAACCCATCCATGGGGGCTCGGCTGCGGCCATCCAGGCCGCAGACACCCTTGGAAGAGCAGACCCGGGAACGCCTGTTATGTGCAGTGGAATAATCACCTGTGTGGCTGTTTTCAAGAAAGGTTCTCCGGTGTCTCAATACACACCCGTTGCTAAATCATGACCCGTTGTCATGTGGTGTGCCACGATGGACAACCTTCAATTAAGCCACTGGCAAAATGCATCAGACTAATTCACTGTTTTTGTATAACGTCTCAGGTGCAATATCAGCACCATTTGGCCAGGATATCGTCCAGCCATCAACAAAAAATTTCTGAAAATAATCTTTATTTTCTAATGGCTCAAACACACCACCTTCAAGCCATTGTGCACAGTCTGCAATCTTTTTCTCTCCGGTATCGAACGTGATTTTGATTTTATAATCACCCAGATACTCTGCGTCTATCACGACTGGCAAATGCTCCATAAACGCCTCTTTGCTGCAGCACAGCTTATGTGATGGTATGTTCGAGTAGTGCGCGCCGATAGTCCACAGGGACGACTTTGCGGAAATACGGCAAACTATCTTCCCAATGACTCAGGAGGTCGTGCGCAACCGTGGAGCCAGTGTATTCAGCATGCTGCTGTATCATCTGGCACAGACGGCTTGCATCATAGCGCAGCGGGTCCCGGGCCACTTGTTCTTCTGTGCCAGTATCAACCAGGTCTATTGTTTCTAAGGCGACTTGTTCCAGGTTGCAACGCTGAGCAAACTGGCCATCGCGATCCAGCACATAGGCAATGCCACCGGACATGCCAGCCGCAAAGTTACGCCCAGTCTCGCCAAGCACCACAACCACGCCACCGGTCATATATTCACAACCGTGATCCCCGACTCCTTCCACCACGGTATGGGCTCCTGAATTGCGCACAGCAAACCGTTCCCCGGCAACGCCCTGGATGTAGCAGTGACCACTGATTGCGCCGAATAGCACGGTATTGCCGACGATCACATTCTGATCTGTCCGTTCTATCCGGCGGTCGTCGGCCACTGCGATAATCAGTTTGCCACCGGACAGGCCCTTGCCAACATAGTCGTTTGCTTCGCCATGCAGCTTGAGCGTGATACCGTGCGCCAACCAGGCACCAAACGACTGTCCACCAATGCCTTGCGCCTGAATACGAATCGTATCTGCTGGCAATCCGGTGTGCCCATAACGTTCTGCGACGCGGCCAGACAGCATAGTGCCAACAGTGCGATTGGTATTATCTACCGGGATGTCGATCTCAACTGACTGGCCCTGCTCCAGTGCTGGCCTGGCCTGAGCGATCAGTTGGTGATCCAACGCCCGGGCCAGTCCATGGTCTTGTGTTTCGGAGCAATATACCGTGTCTCCGTCCAACGGTATGGCCGGCTGCAACAATCGACTGTAGTCCAGTCCCTTGGCCTTCCAGTGATCAATCACAGTGCGCATATCCAGCCGGTCACTCTGGCCAATCATCTCCCGGAAGGTGCGAAAACCCAACTCCGCCATCAATTGACGGACTTCTTCCGCGACGAAGAAGAAATAGTTGATCACATGTTCCGGCTGCCCGGTAAACCGTTGGCGCAGCTCCGGATCCTGGGTCGCGATGCCGACCGGACAGGTGTTCAGGTGGCATTTGCGCATCATGATGCAGCCTTCAGCAATCAGCGGCGCTGTCGAAAAGCCAATTTCATCTGCACCCAGCAGGGCCGCAATGACCACGTCACGTCCGGTGCGCATACCACCATCTGCCTGAATACTGACACGCGAGCGTAGCCGGTTCAGCACTAAGGTTTGTTGTGTTTCGGCTAACCCGATTTCCCAGGGGGATCCGGCATGTTTCAGTGAGGTGAGGGGCGAGGCTCCGGTACCACCATCATAACCAGCGATGGTGATATGGTCTGCATGTGCCTTGCTGACCCCGGCTGCGACGGTACCAATCCCGATTTCGGAGACCAGCTTGACGGAGATCCGCGCCTGCGGCTGTACATTCTTCAGGTCATGAATCAGCTGCGCCAGGTCTTCGATAGAGTAGATATCGTGGTGTGGCGGCGGTGAAATCAGGCCAACACCCGGGGTAGAGTGTCGCACCCTGGCGATCTGCTGATTCACCTTGTGGCCGGGCAACTGCCCCCCCTCACCTGGCTTGGCACCCTGTGCCATTTTGATCTGAATATCGTCTGCATTCACCAAATATTCGGTCGTCACACCAAACCGACCGGATGCCACCTGTTTGATCGCAGAACGTTCCGGGTTCACTTGCCCGTCGGCCAATGGCTGAAAACGGGCTGGCTCTTCTCCGCCTTCACCTGTGTTCGATTTGCCACCGATCTGGTTCATCGCCTTGGCGAGCGTCGTATGGGCTTCATGCGAGATGCTGCCGAATGACATGGCACCGGTAGAGAAGCGTTTCACGATCTCGCTGGCGGGTTCTATCTCGTCCAGTGACAGTGGCTCAGCATGGGTATGTAGCCGCATCAGGCCACGCAAAGTCAGCAAGCGCTCATTCTGTTCGTCGATCTGCCGCGCATACTCAGCATAGGTGGCGGCGTTATTACTGCGCACCGCATGTTGTAGCTTGCTGACTGTTGCCGGAGTCCACATATGGTCTTCGCCACGCAGGCGCAGCGCATAGTCACCACCAACATCCAGTTGTCGACGGTAGATCTCCGCATTGCCATACGCCTGCTGGTGCCATTCAACTGCAGTCGCCGCAACTTCCGGCAGGCCGATACCATCTATCGCCGTATGCGTGCCGGGGAAATAAGCCGCAACAAAATCACGGTGCAGACCTACTGCATCAAAGATTTGCGCACCACAATAAGACTGGTAGGTGGAGATGCCCATCTTCGACATTACCTTCAGCAGCCCCTTGCCAATCGCCTGGATATAGTTCTGTTCAGCCTGTGCAGTGCTGGAGACTTCCGGTAACTCTGGTTGCAATGCCTGCAAAGTCGCAAACGCCAGGTACGGATTGATCGCTTCCGCGCCATAGCCGGCGAGGGTGGCAAAATGATGCACTTCCAGTGCGGCACCGGTTTCCACGACCAGGCCGGTTTCGGTACGCAATCCCTGCTGAATCAGATGGTGATGCACCGCCGAGGTAGCCAGTAATGCCGGTATCGCAATCTGGTCTGCGCTGACCTGGCGATCTGACAAAATCAGAATATTGGTATCAGCCTGCACCGCCACTTCAGCAGCGGCACACAGTGCCTGCAACGCAGCTGCCATACCACCAGCACCCTGGGTCGCCGAATAGGTCAGCTCCAGTGTCTTGCTGCGGAATACCCCTCGTTGCGTGGTTTCCAGATGGCGGATACACGCCAGGTCAGTGTTGGTCAGGATCGGTTGGCGACACTCCAGCCGTTTGTGCTCGTCATTATCGTGTCCGAGCAGATTCGGACGCGGCCCGACCAGGGTCAGCAGCGACATCACGATTGATTCACGAATCGGGTCTATCGGCGGGTTGGTCACCTGGGCAAACAACTGTTTGAAATAGTGCGACAGATGTTTCGCCCGACGCGACAGGACAGCAGGTGGATTGTCCGCACCCATAGAGCCGGTTGCTTCCTGTCCATGCAGAATCATCGGCGCCAGGATGATCTTCAGGTCTTCCTGGGTATAGCCAAATGCTTGTTGTTGTGACAACAGATCGGCTATTACCGGCAGGTTGCCGGCAGGTTCCTGTTGGTCTTCCAGGCGAATCTGACTCTGATTCAGCCAGTCTTGATATGGTTTAGCCGTAGAGAGTTGTTGCTTCAGGGTGCCATCATCAATAATGCCACCTTGCTCCAGATCAATCAGCAACATTTTGCCGGGTTGCAAGCGCCACTTTTTAACAATCTTGTGTTCAGGAATCGGCAATACACCCACTTCTGAACCCAGCACAATCAGGTCATCGTCGGTCACGACATATCGGGCCGGACGCAACCCGTTCCGATCCAGGGTGGCACCAATCTGGCGACCATCGGTAAACGCCACTGCGGCTGGCCCGTCCCAAGGCTCCATCAGTGCGGCATGGTATTCATAGAACGCTCGACGCGCAGCATCCATTTCAGGGTGATCTTCCCAGGCCTCCGGAATCAGCATCATCATCGCTTCGGCCAGCGAGTAGCCGCTCATCACCAGCAATTCCAATGCATTGTCAAAACAGGCTGTGTCCGACTGCCCGGCGGGAATCAGCGGCCAGATCTTATCCAGATCGTCACCCAGCACATCAGAATGCATCGCATGTCGGCGTGCCGCCATCCAGTTCACGTTACCGCGCACTGTGTTAATTTCGCCATTGTGCGCAATCATCCGGAATGGATGCGCCAAATCCCAGGTTGGGAAGGTATTGGTTGAAAAGCGCTGATGCACCAGAGCCAGCGCAGAAACCATGCGTTCATCCTGCAAGTCAGGGTAATATTCACCGACCTGATCTGCCAGCAACATCCCCTTGTACACCAGAGTACGCGAAGACAAAGAAGAAAAGTAACACACCTTTTCCGCAGCATCGTCATTGAACTGGTTTTCAATTTGTTTACGAATGACGAACAGCTTACGCTCAAATGCATCCTGGCCTGTACAGGAGACACCACGACCGATAAAGACCTGACGTATAACAGGTTCGGTGGGCAGAACACTGTCACCAAGTCCGGCATTATTCACCGGTACCGTACGCCAACCGATCAGTTGCTGACCTTCCGCTTCAATATAATGCCTGATCGTCGCCTCTATTTCAGCACGTGCCGCAGACTCCTGTGGCAGAAAGACCTGACCAACGGCATAATAGCCCGGCTCTGGCAGATCGAAGGACACCACCGCGCGCAAAAACTGATCTGGTAACTGCAACAACAACCCCGCTCCATCCCCAGCACGTGGATCAGCACCCACCGCACCCCGGTGATGTAAACGTTGCAGAATGGTCAGGCCGTACTCAATAATCGCATGGCTTTGCTGCCCCCGGGTGTGGGCAACAAAGCCTACACCACAGGCGTCATGTTCATTGCCGGGGTGATACAAACCATATTGCGAAGGTAACTGGTGATAACTCATAGTAATAATGATTGCCTGCCATAGCGCCAGAATTTTTGCCAAAATGCGGCGCATTATTTCATTGCTATGCTATAACGTCAATTCAGCCATCGGCATGGGGTGTGATTCAAATTGATGTGGCGTAATAGCTGGGGCACATAAAATTCGTTTC